>NZ_JASATH010000179.1:0-17354 GCF_038440215.1 Inquilinus sp. OTU3971
GGCTTCCTCCATGTCTGTCGCGCCGTCCGGTGCGGGCGCGTGCCCGGGTCGCGCCACGGCCGTTCAAACCGGCGCCTGAACCTCGGGAAAACCGTACCGGCAAAGAAACACCGGCCGGAATAGGACTTTGGCACAAGCGCGAAGCGGCCCAATAATTGGACCTTGGATCAGTGGTCCCGGCCAGAGGGGCCCGATAAGCTTCTCGGGAGGAAGCGATGTCCCAAGCCAGCCAAGCCAAGGAGAAGACGGCCGTCGTCAGCCCAAGCGGCATCCGTCGGGGAATGAGCATGAAGGCGTCTACGGCGGACGCGGTCGAGGAACTGTTGGCGGCGATCGCCCAGGACAGCATGGAGATGATCATGCTGTTCTGTTCGCCCACCTACGACCAGCCCGCAGTGCTGGCCGAGATCAGCCGGCGCGCGCCGGAGGTGCGGGTGCTGGGCTGCACCACGGCCGGCGAGATCACCCCGGCCGGCTACCGCCAGGGCACGATCACCGGCCTGAGCCTGTCGACCGACCATTTCGCCACCTCGGTCCGGCTGATCGAGCCGATGTCGAGCTTCGAGATCGCCGACGGCGCGCTCCTGGCCAAGGAGCTGCTGGCCGAGCACCAGGCCCGCCACCAGCACCGCTTCGACCCGTCGCGCACCTTCGCCCTGCTGATCAATGACGGGCTGTCGATGCATGAGGAGATCATCGTCAGCGCGCTGGGCGACGCCCTCGGCGAGATCCCGCTGGTCGGCGGCTCGGCCGGCGACAACCTGGCCTTCCGCGAGACCGCGATCTTCCTCGACGGACTGGTGATGTCCAGCGCCTCGCTGCTGGTGCTGGTGTCGACCGACCTGGCCTTCCGGGTGTTCGAGCGGCAGCATTTCCAGGCGCTGGACCAGAAGATGGTGGTGACCCGGGCCGACCCGGCGCGGCGCATGGTGATGGAGATCAACGCCGAGCCGGCGGCCGAGGAATACGCCCGGCTGATCGGGCTGGAGCCGGCGGAGCTGACGCCGCTGGTCTTCGCCTCGCACCCGCTGGTGGTCAAGGCCGGCGGCCGCCACTATGTCCGCGCCATCCAGCGGGTCGACGCCGATGGCTGCCTGCACTTCTTCTGCGCCATCGACGAGGGAATCATCCTGAGCGTCGCAAAGAGCGGCGATCTGGTCGCGAATCTGGCGTCGCTGTTCGACGAGTTGCGCGCGGAATTGGGCAGCATCGACGCCGTGATCGGCTTCGACTGCGTGCTGCGCTATGTCGAGATGGAACAGCGCCAGATGCTGACCGAGGTCTCGAAGATCATGGCCCAGAACAACGTCGTCGGCTTCAACACCTATGGCGAGCAGTTCGGCATGATGCATGTCAGCCAGACCTTCACCGGGATCGCCTTCGGGCCGGGCTGAGCCATGAGGCGGGAGGCGGCGCAGCAGGATCGGACGGAGGGCGGCCAGGAGGCCGAGCTGCGGCGCAACATCGCCAAGCTGTCGGAGATCAACCGCGCCCTGATGCAGCGGGTCGAGCACAGCCTCGACATGCAGGGCAACGCCTACCAGCTGTTCCAGACCGCGATCCTCTTGGACCAGAAGGTGCGCGACCGGACGCGCGAGCTGGAGCACGCGCTGAAGGCGGTCGAGCAGTCGAACCTGGAGCTGAGCGAGGCGATCGTCGCCAGCCGCACGGCGCAGAACCGGCTGCAGGACGCGATCGACAGCATCTCCGAAGGCTTCGCCATCTTCGACCCGGACGACCGGCTGGTGCTGTTCAACCGCCGCTTCCTGGATTTCTGGCCGCGGCTGACCGACAGCATCCGGCCCGGACTGTCGCTGGGCGCGCTGGTCCGCCTCGGCCTCGACGCCGGCATCATCCAGTCGGACGGGCTGACGCCAGAGGCCTGGATGGCCGAGCGCCGGCTGCAGCGCGCCACGACCCGCGACGGGGGCGCCCAGCGCTGGGTCTACGCCCTGGCCGACGGGCGCTGGGTCCAGGTCAACGACCGGCGGTCGACCGAGGGCGGCATCGCCTCGATCTACACCGACATCACCGACGTCAAGGACGCCGAGCGGCAGGAGCGCGAGAAGGCGCTGGCCGAGCGGTCGGCCCATCTGCAGGCGACGCTGGAGAGCATGTCGATCGGCGTCGCCGTGTTCGACCGCGACCAGCACCTGGTCACCGCCAACCGACGCTATGGCGAGCTCTTGGAACTGCCGGCCGAGCTGCGCCGCGCCGGCGCCTCCTACCGCCGGTTCCAGGAGTTCAACGACGCCCGCGGCGCCCCGGCGCTGGGCACGGCCTCGCCGAGCGGCCCGGGCTCGGCCCGCGGCGTAACCCGAGGTTCGGGCCCGCCGGCCGAGGTGGCGCTGAACGGCCGCTGGTTCGAGGTCAAGGGCGACCCGATGCCGGATGGCGGCTTCGTCACCTCCTATGTCGAGATCACCGAACGCAAGATGGCGGAGGAGGCCCTCTTGGACAGCGAGCAGCGGATCCGGCTGTTCGCCAATGCGGTGCCGACCATGATCTCCTATGTCGACCGCGACCAGCGCTACCGCTTCGTCAACCGCGCCTACCGCGCCGCCTATGCGCCGAACGGCACCCCGATCCTGGGCCAGACGCTGCGCGCCGTGCTGGGCGAGGCCGAATACGCCCCGCGCCAGCCCTTCATCGAGCGCGCCCTGGCCGGCGCAACCGTGACCTTCGACCTGCCGCTGCCGGGATCGGACACCGAGCCGCGCTTCGGCTTCGCCACCTATGTGCCGCACCGCAGCCATCGCGACGAAGTGGTCGGCTTCTTCACCCTGATCCAGGACATCACCGAGCGCCGGCGGGCGGAGCGCATCCTGGAGGCAGCCAACGAGGAGCTGGAGCGGCGGGTGCATGAGCGCACCGCCACCCTGTCCCGTCTGAACGAGGCGCTGTCGGCGGAGGTGGAGAAGCGCCGCCGCATCGCCCGCGAGCTGCGCGTCGCCAAGACCGAGGCGGAGCGGGCCAATGTCAGCAAGACCAAGTTCCTGGCCGATGCCAGCCACGACCTGCTGCAGCCGCTGAACGCCGCCCGGCTGTTCGTGGCGACGCTGGAGGACACGACGCTGCCGGCCGAGGGCGAGGCCCTGCTGGGCAAGATCGACCATGCGCTGGAGAATGTGGAGGAGCTGCTGAACATCCTGCTCGACATCTCCAAGCTCGATGCCGGCCGGGTCGGCGCCAACCTGCAGAGCGTGCCGCTGCCGCCGCTGATGGAGGCGCTGCACGACGAGGTCGCGCCGCTGGCGCAGCGCAAGGGCCTGGATTTCACTTTGCTGCCCTGCTCGCTGACCGTCAGCTCCGACCCGCAGCTGCTGCGCCGCCTGCTGCAGAACTTCCTGACCAATGCCGTGCGCTACACCCCCGCCGGGCGGATCCTGTTCGGCGCCCGGCGCCGCGGCGGCAAGGTCGAGCTGCAGGTGATCGACACCGGCATCGGCATTCCGCAGGAGCGGCTGGACGAGATCTTCGAGGAGTTTCGCCGGCTGGACGGGCCGGAGGGCAAGGCCGAGCCCGGCCAGAAGGGCTACGGCCTGGGCCTGTCGATCGTGCGGCGCATCAGCCGGTTGCTGGGCACCGAGATCAAGGTGCGCTCGACCGTGGACCGCGGCTCGGCCTTCTCGGTGGTGCTGCCGCTGACCGACCCGGCGCAGGTTTGCACGGGTCCGCAGCCGGTCCCGGTCGCGGTGGTGCCGGGCGCGGTCGACCGGGTGCGGGTGCTGGTGATCGACAACGATCCCGCCATCCTGGACGGCATGACCCGGCTGCTGCGCAGCTGGGGCTGCCGTGTCGCCGCCGCGGCCGGTCGGGCCGGGGCGGAGACGCGGATCGGGGCGGAGGGCTTCCGGCCGGACATCGTCCTGGCCGACTACCACCTCGACGCCGGGCAGCGCGGCACCGAGCTGATCGTCGCCCTGCGCCACGCCCTGAACGAGGAGATCCCGGCCGCGGTGATCACCGCCGACCGCAGCCCGGAGGTGCAGTCGATGGTGCAGGCGCTGTCCGGCGTCAGCCTGCTGACCAAGCCGATCAAGCCTGCCCGGCTGCGGGCGCTGATCGCGTCGGCCCGGCGCTGAATGCTACTGGTGCGGCCGCCTGACGGCGGTTTCTCCGCTTCCGGTGCTCACGGACCTATGTCCGCTGCGCTCCGGTTCTCGAAACCACCGCCATTCGACTCGCACCAGCGCATTCCGCGTCGGGCCGACATCTCGGTGGTGGCAACGGTGGTCGATCAGATCCTGAGGCAGGCTCGGCTCAACACCCGAACGACTTCGGACCCGTCCAGCCGAGCACGCCAGGCACGGGCGGCTCGATCGTCGTGATCAACCAGCGTTCCGGATCCTGCCAGGAGATTTCCCTGAAGCTGACGGTGAGCCTGCCGATTTCCTGCCACCACCCCAACAGGGCGACCGGCGCATCCATGTCCTTCGGTCGATATTGGAACGGCAGGCCTTCCGCGTTCAGCGCCGCCAGCTTCCGGAACAAGTCTTCGTTCTCCCATATCGGCCCCTCGCCGAAGAAGGGGATCTCCGACGGCAGCCCGGTGTGCGGGCTGGCGCCGCCGAGGATGAGCCGATTTTCCGAGAGGCTGGAGATATAAGGCGGCGGAGCCTCGCCGCGTCGCCCATGCTGAACGACGAACGGAAGCCTGCGTCCTGGATAGCTCATGGCGGCTCTCTGCCGGTCCGCAAAGCATCGATGATGTCAGTGAACGATGTCCCGGGCCAGGCCGCCAGCCTCACAGCGCGCGGCGGTACTTCTGGAACAGGATCACCGCCTGGGTGCGGCTGGAGACGCCGAGCTTCTGCAGCAGGCTGGAGACATGCGCTTTGACCGTGGTGATCTGGACGTCGATGGCGTAGGCGATCTGCTTGTTCAGCAGGCCCTCGGCCATCAGCTCCAGCACCTTGCGCTGCTGGTTGGTCAGGAGTTCGAACCGGCAGCGCACCGCCTCGTCCAGCGGCTCGTCCTCCTCCAGCTCGCCCGGCCCGATCACGTCGAGCCCCTCGGACGGGGTGTAGCTGCCGCCGTCGAGGATGGTGGAGATGGCGGAGACGATGGCGTCGCGCGACAGCGACTTCGGGATGTAGCCGACGGCGCCGGCGTCGAAGCATTCGCGCATCACGAAGCTGTCGGCCAGGGCCGAGATCACCGCCACCGGCACGTCCGGCCGCCGGGTGCGCAGCGAGCGCACGCCCTTGACCCCGTTCATCCCCGGCATGCGCAGGTCGAGCAGGATCAGGTCGATGTCCATGACCGAGGCGATGCGCTCCACCGCCTCGCCGAAGGTGCCGCTCTCGAGCACGTCGACCTGGTCGTCGAGCGACTTCAGCGTGCCGACGAGGGCCTCGCGGAACATCGGGTGATCGTCAGCGACCAGGACCGTGCGCATCGCCGTCATCCTTGTCTCGGCGGCAAGTGTGGAATTGAACGCCGCGGGACTCGGCGGGTCAAGCGATAAGGCGTGGCCTTGGCCCTTGGTCGTAGGCGGGACGAACCCCGCCGGGACCGTCAGAAGCCCACCCCGCCGTTGATCTGCAGGATCTCGCCGGCCAGGAAGGAGGCGCGGTCGGAGGCCAGGTACAGCACCGCCTCGGCCACGTCCTCGGGCGTGCCCTCGCGGCGCAGCGGCGTGCGTTCGACGGCAGCGGCGCGGCCCTGCGGCGTGTTGAAGACGTCGTGGAAGCGGGTGCCGATCAGGCCCGGGGCGACGCCGTTCACCCGGATGCCGAGCGGCCCGACCTCCTTGGCCAGGCTGCGGGTGAAGGTGGCGACGGCGCCCTTGGTGGCGGCGTAATGCGAGGCGCCCGGGCCGCCGCCGTCGAAGGCGGCCAGCGAGGCCATGGTGACGATGGCGCCGGTGCGGCGCGGCTCCATCGAGCGCAAAGCCGCCTGGCAGCACAGGAAGGTGCTGGTCAGGTTGACCGCGATCGCCTGCTGCCACAGGTCGAGGGTGGTGTCGACGCAACGGCTGCGCTGCAGCAGGCCGCCGGCATTGGCGAACAGCACGTCGAGGGGGCCGAGCTCGCGCTCGGTGCGGGCGAAGACCTCCATCACCACCTCCGGCCGGGTCAGGTCGGCCGGCAACGCCAGGGTCTTCGCGCCCAACTCCGCCGACAGCGCCGCCGCCTCGTCCCGGCTGGTGGCGTAGGTGAAGGCGACCTTGGCGTCGGCCTTGGCGAAGGCGCGGGTGGCGGCGGCGCCGATGCCCGAGGCACCGCCGGTGACGAGCACGACCTTGTCCTGGAAGCTCATGGCTGGATCCTTCTGGCTGTCGGTTACGCCATCGTGGCGAGCATCGCCGGGGTCACCCGGTGGCGCAGCTTCTCGCCGGCCAGGAAGCGGCAGATCTCGTCGACCGTGGTCGCCCCCTGGCGCTTGTGCGAATCCGCGCTGTGGCCGGCGGCGTGTGGTGACAGCACGGCGTTCGGCAGGGTGCGGAACGGGCTGTCGGCCGGCAGCGGCTCCTGGTCGAAGACGTCGAGCGCGGCGGTGAAGCGGCCGGTGCGCAGCGCGGCGAGCAGCGCCGCCTCGTCGACCAGCGCCGGGCGGGCGGTGTTGATGAACAGGCAGCCGTCGCGCAGCCGCGCCAGCTGCGCCGCGCCGATCATGTGCCGCGTCTCGGCCAGCGCCGGGGCGTGCAGCGAGACGATGTCGCAGCCGGCCAGCACCTCGTCCAGGCTGGCGCGCTCGACCCCGAGCCCGGCCGCGGTCTCCGCCGTCAGATACGGGTCGGAGACCAGCAGGCGGCAGCCGAAGGCCCGGAACAGCCCGATCACCAGCCGGCCGACATAGCCGGCGCCGACGATGCCGACCGTCTGCGCCCCGAGCAGCCGGCCGAGATGACGCTGACGCAGGTCGAGCCAGCCCTCCCCGGCCTTCATCCCGGCGTCGTGCTTGTGCGGCTCGCGCAGGATCGACAGGGTCTGGGCGATCACGAACTCGGCCACCGATTCCGCGATGTTGACCGCGGCGTGGGAGACCTGGAGGCGGCCGCTCTCGATCGCCGCGGCGGGCACCAGGCGGCGGACGCTGCCGGCGGAATGGGCGACCAGCGCCAGCCCAGGCCGGGCCGCCAGTACCTCGTCGCTGATCGGCGGCGTGCCCCAGCCGGTCAGCGCCGCGACGGCGCCGTCGAGCAGCCGGGGGAGGTTCTCCGCGGTCAGCTCGCCCGGCCCCGGCGCCCGCACCGTTGCGGCGGCGGCCAGCGCCTCCTCCGCCGCGGGCGGGATCATCTGCGCCCGCATCTCCGGCGTCAGCAGCAGGGCCACCACCGGCCGCGCCCCCGACTGCGATCCTGTCGACATCTCCGCTCCCTCTTGATTCCTGTGCCGGTCAGCTCCGGCTCGGCTGCAGCATGATCTCGGCGACATGGGCGCGCGGCGGCAGCGCCATCACGAACAGGCAGGCGGCGGCGACGTCCTCCGGCTGCAGCGCCCTCTGGCGCACCTCCGCCGGCACCGGCGCCGGGCGTTTGTCGAGCAGCGGCGTGTCAGTCATGCCGGGCAGGATCACGGTCAGGCGCAGGCCGTTCTCGCGCTCCTCCTCCATCACCGCATGGGACAGGGCCATCACCCCGGCCTTGGTCGCCTGGTAGGCGGCGCCGGAGCGGTCGGGCTTGCGCGCCGCGACCGAGGCGATGTGGATGATCAGCCCCTGACCGCGACCGCGCATGCCCGGCACCACGGCGCGGGTCAGGTTGAAGGCAGCGTTGAGGTTGGCATCGACCATGCCGGCCCAGCTGTCCGGCGTCAGCTCGGCGAAGGCCCGGCGGGCGATGTTGGTGCCGACCGAGTTGACCGCGATGTCGATCGCCCCGGCATGCGGCGCCAGCGCCGCATCCAGCGCCGCCGCATCGGCGGCGTCGGCCGCGATCACCACGGCCGGCCGGTCCGGGGCGATGCCCCGGATCTCCGCCGCCACCGCATCCAGCCGCGGTCGGTCGCGGCCGAGCAGCAGCAGCGAGCCCCCCTGCCCCGCGGCGGCCACCGCCGTCGCCCGGCCCATGCCGCTGCCGGCGCCGGCGACCAGGATCGTCCGGCCGGAAAGCACACCCGCCATCGTCACACTCCTTGTTTCGGCTGCGAGCCGTGCGACGGCGGTGCCGTCGAGGCCCGCACGATCAGCTGGGGCATCGCGCTGACATGCGCCTCCTGCCCCTCATCGGTGCCCTCGAGCACCCGGATCAGTGCCCCGACCGCGGCCTCCGCCATCGGCGCCAGGGGCTGGCGCACCGTGGTCAGCGCCGGATGCACCACGGCGGCGAGATCGATGTCGTCGAAGCCGACGATCGAGATGTCGCCGGGGATCGCGGCGCCGAGGTCGCGGGCGCCGGCGTAGGCGCCCATCGCGTACATGTCGTTCACCGCGACCACGGCGGTCGGCGGGGCGTCGCGGCTGAGCAGCTCGCGGATGCCGATGCGGCCGAGCTCCGGCCCCTCGGTGTCGCCATAGCCGCCGATGCCGGCGCCCTGCCAGACCAGGTCCGGGTCGAGCGTCAGCCCGGCCTTGGCCATCGCCGCCCGCAGCCCGTCGAGCCGGCCGACGCGGCTGGAGGTCCTGATCGGGCCGGACAGGAAGCCGATGCGGCGGTGACCGAGGCCGACCAGGTGCTGGCCGGCCAGCCGGGCACCGAGCTCGTTGTCGACGCTGACGCTGCAGGCCACCACCTCCTCCGCCCCCTGCCCCTTGCGGTCGAAGGCGGCGACCACCAGGCCGCGCTTGGTCAGATGGGCGATGTGGTCGAAGGACAGCGGCGAGGAGCTGAAGATCACCCCGCGCACGCCGGAGGACAGCAGCGTCTCGGCATAGCGGGCCTCGAGCTGCGGGTCGCGCTCGGCATTGCAGAACAGCACCTTGTAGCCCAGCGCGGTCGCCGCGCGCTCGACCTTGTGCGCCAGCGCCCCCCAGAACGGGTTGGCGACCGAGGGCACGATCAGCCCGATGGTGCGGTTGCGGCCGGATTTGAACTGCTGGGCCAGCGCGTTCGGGGTGTAGCCGAGATCCTCGATCGCCCGCAGCACCCGCGCCTTGGTCTCGGCCTGCATGCGCCCGTGCCGGCCGTTCAGCACGTTCGACACCGTGCTGGCCGAAACGCCTGCCGCCCGCGCCACGTCGAGAATGCTCGCCACGATCCCTCAGATCTTCAGTACAACGTTTTATCACGAATAGCGCCGGCCCGGCGTCGCTGTCAAATGGCCGATCAAGAAAGCAGGCAGGTACTGTGAAAATCCTCTGTGTTGACTCGTTCGGCGATGTTGGTGTTACGTTGCACCAACCGAGCACCAACGAGCCGGTCATGGTGAAGGGCGCGGCAAGCGCACCACCGCCCATGGGGGAGGACCCGACATGATGTCCAGGAGACTCAATCGACGCGACGCGCTGCGGCACGGGGCCGGGCTGATGGGCGGGCTGGCTTTGGCCGGCATGGCGCCCCGCGCCTTTGCCCAGGATTCGGCCCGCATCCGCTTCGGCGGCTATGTCGAATCGCAGGAGCAGCTGAAGCAGACTCTGGCGACGCTGAAGGCCTATACCGACCGCAATCCGGGAGTCGAGATCGTCCCGGAATTCACCAGCTTCAGCGCCTTCACCGACAAGCTGGCGACCGAGGCCGCGGGCGGCAATGCGCCCGACATGTTCAGCGTCAATGTCGACCTCTTGGGCGAATACGCCCGACGCGGCGTGCTGGCGCCGCTGAACGGCTACATCCCGAAGCCGCTCGACCTGTCCGACTATGTCGACGGGGCGATCAAGGCCGGCACGCTGAACGGCCAGCTCTACGCCATCCCGAACGACTGCATCGCCCCGGCGATCACCGTGAAGACGGCGGTGTTCGAGGAGACGGGCGTGCCCCTGCCCGACCAGATGTGGACCTGGGAGCAGCTGGCCGAGACCGCGGTCGCGATCACCAAGGCCAAGGGCAAGCGCTTCTGGGGGCTGGAGGATGCGGGGTCGAACTACATCCCCTGCGACGTCTTCCTGCGCGGCATGGGCAAGTCGATGTTCACGCCGGAGCGGCAATTCAACTTCACCCGCGAGGACATGGCCGAATGGTTCGCCTATTGGGCCCGGCTGCGCGACGCCGGCGGCATCCCGCCCGGCGAGGTGCAGGCCCTGGCCAATAGCGACGACCCGGCCCTGACCGGGCTGATCAGCGGCCGCGCGGCGATGTTCGCGTCGCTGACCGACAGCTTCGTCGGGCTGCAGGCGCTGACCGAGGACGACCTGGTGCTGCACATGATGCCGAACGGCTTCAAGGGTGGCACGCTGGCCCAGCACCACTACACCTATGCCGGCAACTCCACCGGGCTGTGGACCAAGTCGCCGCACAAGGACCGGATCATCGACATCATCCGGTTCATGCATTTCGAGCCGGCGGGGATCGAGCTGTACTACCGTGGCAGCGGCATGGTGCCGGCGTCCAAGGCCGGCCGGGCCGCCCTGGCCAATGAGGGCACCGATGCCGATCGCAAGATCATCGCCTATATCGACCTGCTGCAGCAGAACCCGGCGCCGCCGCGCTATCCGGGCATCACCGGGATGTCCGGCATGCTGCGCCGGGCCAATGAGGCGGTGGCGTTCGGCAAGATGAAGCCGCAGGAGGCCGCCGACCAGTTCATCGGCGAAGCCAAGGCGCGGCTGTGAGGCGGCGGGGCCCCGGCCCGCGGGGCGCCACCCCACGGGGTGTCGGCAGCACGGCGGAGCAGAACGGCGCCGCCTTCCTGTTCCTGGCGCCGTGGATCGTCGGCGCCCTGTGCCTGACGCTGGGGCCGATCCTGGCGTCGCTGTACCTGTCCTTCACCAGCTACGACCTGTTCAACCCGCCGGTCTGGGCCGGGCTGCACAATTACGAGCGGCTGCTGTTCGAGGACCCGCGCTACCTCCAGGCGGTCAAGGTCACCTTCAGCTACGTGTTCCTGTCGGTGCCGCTGAAGCTGGCCTTCGCCCTGGCCGTGGCGGTGATGCTGAACCGCGGAATCGCGTTCCTCGGCGTCTATCGCGGCCTGTACTACCTGCCGTCGCTGCTGGGCGGCAGCGTCGCCGTCGCCATCATGTGGCGGCAGATCTTCAGCTATGACGGGCTGATCAACCACGTGCTGCTGTGGTTCGGCATCGACGGGCCGAGCTGGATCTCGAACCCGGATACCGCGCTGTACACCCTGGTCAGCCTGGCGGTGTGGCAGTTCGGGTCGCCGATGATCATCTTCCTGGCCGGGCTGAAGCAGATCCCGCAGGATTTGTACGACGCCGCCGCGGTCGACGGCGCCGGGCCGGTCACCAAGTTCCTGCGCATCACCCTGCCGCTCCTGACCCCGATCATCTTCTTCAACTTCGTGATGCAGATGATTGGCGCGTTCCAGGCCTTCACGCCGTCCTTCATCATCAGCAACGGCACCGGCGGACCGGCGGATTCGACGCTGTTCTACACCCTGTATCTCTACGAGCAGGGCTTTACCAACTTCCAGATGGGCTACGCCTCGGCCATGGCCTGGATCCTGGTCGGCATCATCGCCACGGCCACCGCGGTCGCCTTCCTGTCCGCCCGCTTCTGGGTGCATTACGGGGACGAGCGATGACGGCCCCGGCGCAGGACACCGGGAGGATGCGCGCCGGCAGCCAGCCCCTACCGTTCTGGATGGCCGATGTGCGGCCGAAGCGGATCCTGGTCCACCTGGCGCTGATCGCCGGCGCGGTGGTGATGATCTACCCGCTGCTGTGGCTGGCCAGCAGCTCGGTCAAGCCGTCGACCCTGATCTTCTCCGACCCCGGGCTGTGGCCGGCGAAGCTGCGGCTGCAGAACTATGCCGATGGCTGGCGCGGCGCCGCCCTGCCCTTCAGCGTGTTTTTCGGCAACTCCTTCCTGATCTCGGCCCTGGCGGTGATCGGCAACGTCATGGCCTGCAGCCTGGTGGCCTATGCCTTCGCCCGGCTGAACTTCCGGTTCAAGCGCACCCTGTTCGCGCTGATGCTGGCCACCATCATGCTGCCGCTGCACGCGACGCTGATCCCGCAATACATCCTGTTCCACAACCTGGGCTGGGTGAACACGATCCTGCCGCTGGTGGTGCCGAAGTTCCTGGCGGCCGACGCCTTCTTCGTCTTCCTGATGGTGCAGTTCATCCGCGGCATCCCGCGCGAGCTGGACGAGGCGGCGATGATGGACGGCGCCGGGCCGTTCCGGATCTACCGCTCGATCATCCTCCCCCTCCTGACCCCCGCCCTGGTCACCACGGCCGTGTTCTCCTTCATCTGGACCTATGAGGATTTCCTGACGCCGCTGGTCTACCTGACCGACATGGCCTCCTATACGGTGCCGCAGGGGCTGCGGCTGTTCATGGCCTCAACCGGCGTCTCGGCCTGGGGCCCGATGCTGGCGATGTCGCTGCTGTCGCTGGTCCCCCTGTTCGTCCTGTTCTTCGTCTTTCAGCGCCGGCTGATCGAGGGGATCGCGACGACCGGCCTGAAATGAACCCATGGGACCCACGATGCTGATCCGCCACGACACCCTGACCCAGCTGGTCGGGGACATCTTCGCCGCCCAGGGCTGCAGCGCCGCCGAGAGCGGGCGCATCGCCCGATACCTCGTCGCCGCCAACCTGACCGGGCATGACAGCCACGGCGTCATCCGCGTGCCGCGCTACGTCGCCATGCTGGCCGCGGACGAGGTGCGGCGCGACGTCACCGCCGAGATCGTCACCGACACCCCCGCCTTCGCCCTGGTCGATGGCGGCTACGGCTTCGGCCAGACGGTCGGGCCGCAGGCGGTGCAACTGGGCATCGACAAGGCGCTCGCGGGCGGCGTCGCGGTGGTCGGGCTGCGCCATGCCGGCCATCTCGGCCGCATCGGCGAATGGGCGGAGATGGCGGCGCAGGCCGGCCTGTGCTCGCTGCACTTCGTCAATGTCGCCGGCAGCGAGCTGGTGGCGCCTTTCGGCGGGGTCGAGCGGCGCTTCTCCACCGCCCCCTTCGCCGCCGGCTTCCTGGTGCCCGGCCGGGCGCCGGTGATCCTGGACTTCGCCACCTCGCTGGTGGCCGAGGGCAAGGTGCTGGTGGCGGCCAATGGCGGCAAGCCCCTGCCCGAGGGCGCGCTGATCGAGCCCGACGGCACGCTGAGCCGGAACCCCGACACGCTTTACGGCTCGCCCGTTCCAGGCACCGCGCGCAACGCCCAGAACGGCCTCGGCGCCATCCGCGCCTTCGGCGAGCACAAGGGGTCGGGCCTGGCCCTGATCTGCGAGCTGGTGGCCGGCGCCCTGACCGGGTCGGGCTGCGCCGGGCCGGGGCCGCGCCGCTTCTGCAACGGCATGCTGTCGATCTACATGGCGCCCGGCCAGTTCGGCTCGGCCGAGGATCTGGCGGCCGAGACCACGCGCTACATCGACTATTTCAAGGCCTGCCGCCCGGCCGAAGCCGGCGGCGAGGTGCTGCTGCCCGGCGAGCCCGAGGCCCGCCGCCGTGCCGAGCGCATCACCGGCGGCGTGCCCCTGAGCGAGGAGGTCTGGCGCAGCCTGGGCGAGACCGCCCGTGCCGCCGGCCTCGACATCACCCGCTACCTGCCGGCGGCCTGACGCCGGCTTCGCATCCCTGGAGGAACCAGTGTCCGAGCCGATCCTGACCGTGTTCACCAAGCCCTGGACGGGCCCGCTGCCGGAGCTGGCCGACACGGTGGCCGGGCTGGGCCTCCAGGGGGTGGAACTGCCGGTGCGCCCCGGCTACCAGGTGACGCCGGAGACGGCAGCGGCCGGGCTGCCGGCCGCCGCCCGCACCCTGGCGGCGCGCGGCCTCTCGATCCGCAGCATCGCCGGGTCGATCGACGAGGCCACGGTGGCCGCCTGCGGCGAGGCCGGGGTGCCGATGATCCGCATCTGCGTCGCGATCGACCCCGCGGTCGGCTTCCGCGCCACGGTCGACGATTACCGGCGCCAGTTCGACGCGCTGCTGCCGGCGCTGGAGCGGCACGGCGTGGCCATCGGCATCCAGAACCATTCCGGCGCCCAGATCGGCAGCGCCGCCGGGGTGCTGTACCTGATCGAGCGCTACGACCCGAAGCATGTCTGCGCCGTCTTGGACATGGCGCATTGCGGCGTGGCGGGCGAGCCGACGGAGCTCGCGGTCGACATCCTGTCCGACCGGCTGCGCCTGGTGAACTTCAAGAGCGCCTATCAGCGCCGGCTGACGGCGCCGGAGGAGGACGCGGTCTACAAGGTGCACTGGACCACGCACCAGCACGCCGCCTATTCCTGGCGCGGCTTCGTGCAGGCCCTGCGCAAGGTGGGCTATGACGGCGCCTGGTGCCTGCCGGCCGAATACAGCCACCCGAGCGGCCAGGGCCAGCGCATGGGCGACGAGGTGCTGCCGTTCCTGAAGAGCGATATCGCGTATTTGAAGGGGCTGCTGGGGGAGGCACGGGCTGGGTAGCGGTGATGATCCCGAGCTTGGAGCGTTTGTCTGATAGTTGAGATCGCTCGTTCGTCCTGCGACGCGCCTCCACGCAATTTGACAACCCCAACACCCCTCGCCAGCATCGTTTGTGTACAACCAATAACCCGCCGGGGAGCGTTTCATGTCCTTCACACTCGATCGGTGCTGGTTCGGCGTCCTGCTCGGGGCCGGGGCGCTGGCCGGAGCCATGCCGCTGCGCCGGGCGCGGGCGGCCGGCTGGTGATGAAAGCCTGACGCTCGCCCTTCAAAAGCCTGCGGCCTCGCCGTCCGACAGGCCGGAACGCCGCCCTTGCTCTGCGGTTGCGCCCCAGCCCCCTTTCCATCCGCGCCAGGCGACGGGCTCGACGGCCCCGGCCTGCCTCGCTCCTGCGGGCGGCTACGCCCTTCGCGACAGCCATCGCCCATAAGGGGTAGATCGGCTTTATTGATTTTGCATAAAATATGATACAAATATATTTGAAACCGACCCGGCGGGGCCATCGTTTGCGGCAGCCTCGCCCGCTCGGTGAGCGGGATTAGAAACAGCCAAAAAGCCTTCAATCGAATGAAGCAGGAAGGGGGAGCATTACCCTCAAAGAGGACAGAGGCGATTATGCATTTTATCAGCAACCAAGCGGACGCGCTTCCCGCCATCATCGGGGCGGCAGAGCCTCAAATCGATCGTCCCGCCGGGGATCGGACGATGGACCATCCCGTTCCGGGCCCGAGAACGGTCGCGATCATCGACCGGCGTGCCCTGGGCCGGGAGACCTTGCTGCAGGCGCTCGCATCGGCCAACAGCCGGTTTCGAGGCCGGGCCTTCGCCGACATCGGCGAATGGGAGTTGAGCCCGGACCGGAGCGACACCTCGGTGATCCTGCTGGAATGCGGCACGGCCGGCCATGACCATTCGCCGCTTGGGGACGATCTCCGCGCCCTGGTCGCCGCGCATCCCGACATCCCTGTGGTCGTGATGGGCGAAAGCGAGGATTCCCGCCTTGTCGCCGAGATGCTGGAGCAGGGAGCCCGTGGCTACATCCCGACCAGTGTCAGCCTGAATGTCGCGATCGGCGCGCTCGGCCTCGCCTTGGCCGGGGGCATCTTCGTCCCCGCCAGCGCCCTGCAGCACCCGGGATTCGAGCGGCCGGAGCACGAGCAATCCGTCCACGACACCCTCGGCCTTTCGCAGCGGCAGGCCGCTGTCGCCGAGGCCGTCGCCCTGGGCAAGCCGAACAAGATCATCGCCTATGAGATGCATCTGAGCGAGAGCACCGTGAAGGTGCACATCCGGACCATCATGAAGAAGCTGCAGGCCCGGAACCGGACCGAGGTCGCCTTCAAGCTGCATGAGGCGAAAACCCGTGCCGCCTGACATGGAAAGGCCGCCACGACGGCGGCCTTTCCAGCTCCAGGCGTTCCTTCCCGATCCGTCAAAACGGGCAGGAATACTGTATCCGCAAGACCGTGTGCCGGGTGACGGCCCGAACACATTCATTTCCTCGGTCGAAGCGCAGTAATCATAAGATGATATGAAGATAAGCCAAGTACGTCTTTCGGAGTAGATGGCCGGTCCGACGCCGGATGCCCGGCCGGCTCTCACCGCCGGGAGACCGGCCGGCGCCCCTCGAAGGTAATTTGACAGCCTCTGGACCCCGCGCTAAGGTTGTTTGTGTACAAACAATAACCGCCGGGGAGCGTTTCATGTCCGTCACATTCAATCGGCGCCGGTTCGGCGCCCTGCTCGGGGCCGGGGCGCTGGCCGGAGCGATGCCGCTGCGCCGGGCGCGGGCGGCCGAGACCATCTATGTCCTGAACTGGCAGGGCTATGGCACCGACGAGGCCTGGGCCCTGAAGGCCTTCACCGAAAAGACCGGCATCGAGGTCAAGCACGACTATTTCAACTCCGAAGAGGAGATGCTGACCAAGCTGCGCACCAACCCCGGCACCTACGACGTGGTGCTGATCAACAGCGCCCGCACCCTGCAGGCCCAGGCCGAGGACCTGCTGGAGCCGATCGACCTGGCCAAGGTGGCGAACGCCGCCGACCTGGCGCCGCAGCTGCGCGACCATGCCAATTTCCACAAGGACGGCAAGGCCTATGGCGTGTCCTGGCTGTGGGGCATCAACGCGCTGGGCCTGCGCCGCGACAAGGTGAAGGCCGACAGCCTGGCGGTGCTGGCCGACCCGGCCTATGCCGGCCGCGTCGCCCTGTTCGACGACGCCGTCACCGCGATCGGCATCGGCGCGCTGATGACCGGGCAGGACATCAACGCGCCCAAGGACATGGCCGCCGTCGCCGCCAAGCTGAAGGAGCTGAAGCCCGGCGTGAAGCTGCTGTGGTCCAGCGAGGACCAGTGGAACAAGGCCTTCGCCGCCGGCGAGTTCGACGTCTCGATCTACTGGTCGGGCGCGGCCGTGCGGTCGCAGCGCAACTTCAAGCTGGCGGTCGATTTCGTGGTGCCGAAGGAAGGCGGGATCGGCTGGATCGACGGGCTGTCGGTGCCGGCCACCAGCACCCGCAAGGAGGCAGGCCTGGCCTTCATCAACTATATGATCGACCCCGGCTTCTACGACTATTGGGCGACCAATATCGGCGCCCCGGCCTCGGCCAACGCCAAGGCCATGGCAGCGCTGCCGGCCGACGACCTGAACAAGCAGATCCACAAGGCCGAGTACCTGTCCCAGCTGCAGTTCATGTCGCCGCTGAGCGACGACCAGCGCACCGCGTTCTCCGACCTGTGGCAGGAGACGAAGGCGTTCTACGCCGGGTGACCGCTCGCGAATGCTGATGGCGCGGCCTGCCCTGTTACTCTCCCCCTCCCCTTGCGGGAGGGGGCAGGGGGAGGGGTGTGTCGAAGCCGGGATCGGTCCTGCGTCGTCTGTTCTTGCGGCAGCAGCCCTCTCCCCCTACCCCCTCCCCTTGC
>NZ_JASATH010000180.1:0-17340 GCF_038440215.1 Inquilinus sp. OTU3971
CTAGCTGCGGCTCACCTCGCAGGAACTTTGCGCCAACCACGAGTAGATCAGGATCAACTTTGCCCGGCCGAGCACCAAGCCGCATCAGATCGCGCCAGCCTTCGCGCAGTGTCGGGTCTCTGTTGTCTGCACCAGCAAGACGCTCAAGATGCCAAATCACATCGCCAAGTCGTCCAGAGAGCCCGACCATGCGTCGCTCCAAGTGCAACAAATCTGACAACCAGATGGTCGACTCGGGACGCGCCTCGTAAAGCACATGAAGTTGAACAGCGCGGCGCAGATCGTCTTGAGCATTGAGCCGGGCCTGGAGATCGCCTTCCGCGCCACGATTAAAGCGCTCGGTGTGCTGCAGAACACCGAGCCAGCGCCATAACGCAGTCGCGTTCTCTGGTCCGATCACCCTTTCGTCGATCGCTCGCACAATGAGGGGCGAGACGATGTCGGCGACATCATGCCAGATCTGCCAACCGTCAGCGTCGAGCAGATTGGCATAATCGACAACAAGATCGAGCACGCCAACAAGTCGAGCCGTCGGCAGAAGCCTCACGATTCGGCTGTAGCTGCGTAGCATATGGCGACGTCGCTTATTGGCTCGTGGAAGTGGACTGATCGTCACTCCAATTTCTGCAAACATCGTCGAGACGATCAGATCGTCACTTACGTCGCAATCGATAAGCTCAATCACATTTCGAGCGAGCCGGGTTGCATCTTCGGTACCTGCGTCGCGCAGATCGGCGATCGCCTGCCGCCACCATGTCCGATCTCGGTAGGGAAGCAGCGCCTTTGCGGCGTCCTCGCGCTCGCGATAGAAGCGTTCGGAGGACAGCACTACGCTTTCCAGAGTCGCGGCGAGATCGGCGGCGAGTAGAGTCGTATTGAGTCCTTCGATCAGCAGCGACCGAAAATGCTCGTTGCTTTCTACCGAACTGATAACGGCGGCGATCCTGTCGTGCAGCTCGGGCACCATCAGGCCAGCGACTGCGTGGCTATCTCTGTCCGAAGCACGAAAATAGGGGTCGACTTTGGCAAGAGCATAAAGCGCATCGAACAGGCAGTTCGCCTGCGATAGCGTAAGGCAGGCTGTCTCACCGTAACGCAGGACACCGTATGGATCTGCGGCGATCACCCGCTCGGCCATAGATGGGCTGTGATAGGCGAGCCAAGCATGCAGGCCACGGAGGCTGGCCGGAACACCGCCGCTCCCCTGCAATTGTGTGAGCAGCCGGCGTTGCACACGCGGTGTGCTCGCTTGCTGCGCAAGCCATCGGGCACCTAGATTTTCGGCGATCACCCGATGGATCGGCTTGGCTCGTCCGGCACCCACACTGTGAAAAAGCTTAGACGAGAACACTGTTCGCGCTGCTTCGGCATCAGGCAACCCCTCCAAATCGGCGAGACGAACGTCGCCTTCCTGCACTGCTGCCGGGACGGCCAAGCTTGCTGCTTCGGCGCCGGCGAGCAGCAGGCCAGCAGCAATCGCGCCCGCGGCGGAAAGAGCCTGATCCTCGGTCACCTGCCCTAGCGTTGTATCCTGGCGGTCGGGATCGTGTTCAGGCCAAATCAGCTTGCAGACGCGTTCGAACAAGGCCGAACGCGTCGTCGGAAGATGCATGTCGTGCTCAGCGACTTGGCCCATCAGACCGAGCGTCAGTGGGTTGCGATACAGATCTGCCAGACCGTGTGCATCGAGATGATCAAGCACGTGATCCGCCTCGGCTTTCGCATGGCGCTGGACGAGGAACGTGCCGGCCTCCGCACGCTCTAATGGCTCAAGCGTGAAGATCGTCGGTTCGGCGTTGTAGATCTGGCGCAGATTCGTAGCGGTACGCGCCTGCCATTCGCGGGCGCGGCACGACAGGATAAACTCCGGGGATCCGGCAGCTTCGATCTGTGCCAGGATCGTATCAACCGCGTCGCCTTCCCGACGCGCGATCGCCTCATCGAGCCCATCGATCAGGAGTGGCTTTCCCGGCACAACGAACCTGGCTGGATCCTTGCTCAGCATGAAGCGGACGGCGGTGACTGGCTCCATGTCCAGTCTGCGCCCCAGTTCCCGCATGAGCTCGCTCTTACCCAGGCCCGGTTCGCCGAGAACAATCTTCGCTCCTGGCGTCGCAAGCATCTCGCTTTCATCGACGTGATGCGCTGTGCCTTCGGGATCGGAAAACTGCAGGCGGCGGGGGAAATAGCCCGGCGTGGCCGTGTCCGACCCAATCTTGGTTTCGGTCGCATCTGCAGCGCCGGCAACTGGGTTCGCAGAGGTTGTGGTCACAATCGCCTTTTCACTAATATCGATCAGGCTCGGGGCGACGACGTGGCCGCGTTCTTAACCATGCCGTCTCGACTAACTGCTCCCAGATTGTAGCAATCGGCTCAGACTGTCGTGTCATCATAATTGCGACCGTCGGCATCCATCGAGTTCGCGGGACGACGGCCGCCGCGCTCGAGATCCTCGACCTGCCGCGGCGGACCCTCAACGAGAAGATGGCGCGGCTGGGGATCGACCGGTCCCAGCTGGATTCCTCCGGCTGACGCGCCTCAGTCCCCCTGGATCGCCCGGATGTAGCGCTCGGCCGAGCGCAGCACGGCGCCACGCGCATCGACCCTGACCTGGCGGCCGACGAAGGCGCCGTACAGCCGGTCGAACTCATACGGCGCCACCGCGTCGGCGATGCGCCGCACCGCCGGGGCCGGCAGCGGGATCAGGTTCGGGTAGCTGTACATGAAGGAGACCCAGCGCCGGTCCGGCAGGCCCTGGATGGTATCGCCGCTGAGCAGCACGCCGCGCCCCTCCGCCCCCGCCGCCCAATGCAGCACCGCGGCGCCGGCGAAATGGCCGCCGCAGCGGATCGCGGTGAGGCCGTCGGCCAGCGCCAGGGTCTCGCCCGACCAGAAGGACAGCGCCGGGTCGGGCCGCTGCACCCATTCCCGGTCATCGGCATGGAGATGCACCGGGCAGCCGAAGGTGCGGGCCCATTCCACCATCGTGGTGTAGTAGTGCGGATGCGAGATGGCGATGGCGCGGAGCCCGCCCAGCGCCCGGATCGCCGACACGGTGGCGTCGTCGATCAGCGCCACGCAGTCCCACATCACCACGCCGCCTTCGGGCAGCCGGATCAGGAAGGCGCGCTCGCTGATGCCGAACTCCGGCTCGACCAGGACCTGGTCGAGGCCGGGCTCGATCGCGGTGAAGACGTTGCGGTGGTCGCGCCGCAGCTCCTCCAGCGTCAGCCAGCTCTGCCCGGTCTCGGGCACGAACTGGCGCTCATCCTGGCAGATCGGGCAGGCGGCGGGCGGCAACGGGCTGTCGGGGTATTGGGTGCCGCAGGTGCGGCAGAGATGGAAAGCCATGCCGCGATCCTGTCACGGGATCGCGGAGGCCTCAATGACGGCCGCTGCTCCCCGCACCCAAGCTAGAGCCTCCGCCGCTACGCGAATAGGGCTTGACCTCGACGCCTTCGCAGGCGGCCAGAAGGAGAAGGACGCTAATGAGCGACCCGATCGCGGCGAGATGGGGGATCGACATGGCGGGCTCCATCGTCGTGACTGTCCCAGCCATGTGGTGCCCCCCCGCGACGTGGGGAAGAGCTATCGCGGGCGGCGGGCGACGACAAAAAGCCGCGGGAAGGCCAGCAGCAGCCTGCCATCCGCCTTCGGCCGGTAGGCCTCGGCGATGCGGCTTGTGTAGTCCGCCAGGAAGCCGGCGCGCTGGTCCTCGGTCAGCGGGTCGATGAAAGGCCGCAGGCCGGTGCCCCGCACCCAGTCGACGATCGCCTCGGGCGACGCCATCGGGTGCTGGTAGGCGGTGCGCCAGACATCGGTCTCGGCCGCGAGCGGCGCCAGCAGGTCGTAATAGTCGTCGAGCGGCAGGATCCTGGTGCGCACCAGCGCGGCCTCGCCGATTGTCTCTTTCCACGGCCCGTCACCCGCCACGGCGCGCATCAGCCGGTGCGTCGGCTCCTCGCGGTTATCGGGCATCTGCACCGCCAGCACGCCGCCGGGCGCCAGCAGGCCGAACAGCCGCGGCACCAGCGTCTCATGCCCCCGCACCCATTGCAGCGTGGCGTTGGCGTAGATCAGGTCCGGCGCCGCCTCCGGTTGCCAGACAGCCACGTCATGCCGCTCGAAGCGGCAGCCCGGCAGGCGGGCGCGGGCATCGGCCAGCATCGCCTCGGAGCTGTCGACGCCGATGATCTCCGCCCCCGGAAAGCGCTCGACCAGCAGCTCGGTCGAATTGCCCGGGCCGCAGCCGAGGTCGTAGATCACCAGCGGCCGGCCGGGCTCCGGCGGATCGAGCTCGACCCGGGCCAGCAGGTCGCGGGCCGGGCGCGTGCGCTCGTCCTCGTAGCGGCGGTAGAGGGCTGGGTTCCAGTCGGCCATGGCGTGTCCTCGGCTCGCGGGCGATTGCCCTAGAGATGAGCCGAGGCTGCCATCATGTCCAATAGTGTGATTCCGGCCGATCCATATGCGTTCGATATGAGTCGGCTGAGGCAGGTCACGACCAGTCGCGGATCGCGGCGAGCAGGCCCAGGGTCGAGCCGTCATGCGGCCCCGGCTCCTTCTCGCCCAGCAGCTCGGGCAGGATCGCCTTGGCCAGCTGCTTGCCCAGCTCCACCCCCCACTGGTCGAAGGAGTAGATGTTCCAGATGGTGCCCTGGACGAAGATCTTGTGCTCGTAGAGAGCGACCAGCAGGCCAAGCGTGTAGGGGTCGATCGTCCGCACCAGGATGGTGTTGGACGGGCGGTTGCCCTCGAACACCTTGTACGGCAGCAGCGCCTCCAGCGCCTCCCCGGACAGGCCCGACTTGGTCAGCTCCGCCCGCACCTGGTCCGGCGTCTTGCCGACCATCAGCGCCTCGGTCTGCGCCAGCACGTTGGACAGCAGGATCGGGTGGTGGTCGTCGACCGGGTTGTGGCTTTCCACCGGCGCGATGAAGTCGCAGGGGATCACCTTCGTCCCCTGGTGGATCAGCTGGTAGAAGGAGTGCTGGCCGTTGGTGCCGGGCTCGCCGAAGATCACCGGCCCGGTCTGGTAGTCGACCCGGTGGCCCTGGCGGTCGACCGACTTGCCGTTCGACTCCATGTCCGCCTGCTGCAGATAGGCCGGCAGCCGGTGCAGATACTGGTCGTAGGGCAGCACGGCATGGGTCTGCGCGTCCCAGAAATTGCCGTACCAGACGCCGAGCACGCCCAGCACCGCCGGCAGGTTCTGCTCCAGCGGGGCCGAGCGGAAATGCGCATCCATGGCGCGGCCGCCGGCCAGGAAGCGTTCAAAGGCGTCGGCGCCGATGCCAATCATCACCGGCAGACCGATCGCCGACCACACCGAGTAGCGGCCGCCGACCCAGTCCCAGAAGCCGAACATGTTGGCGGTGTCGATGCCGAACTTCGACACCTCCGCCGCATTGGTCGACAGCGCCGCGAAGTGCTTGGCGATCGCCGCCTCCGGCGCGCCGGAATGCAGGAACCAGCGCCGCGCAGTGTGGGCGTTGGTCAGCGTCTCCTGCGTCGTGAAGGTCTTCGACGCGATCAGGAACAGGCTGGTCTCGGGGTCGATCCGCTTCAGCGTCTCGGCGATGTGGGTGCCGTCGACATTGGAGACGAAGTGCAGCGTGATGCGCGGGTGCTGGTAGGGCCGCAGCGCCTCGGACACCATCACCGGGCCGAGGTCGGAGCCCCCGATGCCGATGTTGATGACGTCGGTGATCGGCTTGCCGGTATAGCCGGTCCAGCTGCCGTCGCGCACGGAGTCGGAGAATTCGCGCATGTGCTTCAGCACGGCCGCCACCTCGGGCAGCACGTTCTGGCCATCAACGGCGACCGAGCCGGTCAGCTCGGCCCTGAGCGCAGTGTGGAGCACGGCGCGGTGCTCGGTGCCGTTGATCAGGTCACCGGCGAACATGCGGTCGCGCCAGCCCTCGACGTCCTGCTGGCGCGCCAGGGCGAAGAGGAGACCCAGCGTCTCCTCGGTCACCCGGTTCTTCGAGTAGTCGAGCAGCACCTCGCCGAGGCGCAGCGAGAAGCGGTCGAAGCGCTTCGGGTCGGCGGCGAAGAGGTCGCGCATATGCACGCCCTCCATCGCGGTGCGGTGCGCGTCGAGCGCGGTCCAGGCAGGCGAGCGGGTCAGATCGGACATGGGCAGGCGCCTCCGGTGCGGCAGCGTGTCGGATCAAAGAAGACAGGCCGGCATTGGCCGGCCCGTGGAACTCACACCCCTCAGAAGCTCGGAACGAGGCCTTCGAGCGGCGCCTGGCGCTTGCGGATGATGATCGGCGTGTCGCCGGTGCTCAGCGGCTTGCCGGTCTCGGCATTGGTGTTGAGCCGCGCCGATTCCTTGTAGGGGTCGACCACGGTGCCGGGCAGCGGCTTCGAGTTCCAGAACATCAGCCGGTCGACGAGGCCGTCCTCGCTGGCCGCGATCTGGGTCGTCTCCTGGTCGACGGTCGAACGGATGTCCGGCTGTGCCTGCCCGGCCTTGGCCAGCACCGCGGCGGCGCCGGGACCGGTCGCGGCCGGGGCGGCCTGGCCGCGCGTCACCTTCTGGCCCTGGCCGAACAGGATGGCCTCGGCCTGCTCGCGCGGCTGGGCCTCCTGCGGCCGCGGCGCGCCGGGCGTCGGCGGCGGCAGCTCGTCCATCGAGGTCGGCATGGCCAGCGGCGCGCGGGGCATCACCGCGAATTCGTCCGGAGTCGACCGGTCGTAGCCGATCATCTCCTGCACGGTCTGGCTGTTCTCGCCGCAGCCGGCGACGGCCAGGGTGACAACGATCAGGCCGGTCAGCGTGACCAGCCGGCCCCGCCGCGCCCGGCCGGGCTGGGAAGGGGAGGTGGACTGGAGAAAACGAGACTGCCCGCTCACGATCTGTTCCTCTGCTGCGCCGGCACCGGATGCTCCCGCCGGCCGAACAGGCTGTCGGCGATCAGCAGCATCACCCCGATGCTGATCGCGCTGTCGGCGACGTTGAACACCCAGAAGGAATACTCCCCGGCGTGAAAATGCAAGAAATCGGCGACGGCGCCGAAGCGCAGCCGGTCGATCACATTCCCGATCGCCCCGCCGATGATCAGCCCGACGCCGAGGGCGACGAGACCGCGATCGTTGCGCGCAAGCCACACCAGAAGGCCTGCGACGACGGCGACCGCGACCGCCGACAGCCCCCAGCGCGCCAGCGGCGCGTCGCCGGCGAGGAGACCGAAGCTGATTCCATAGTTCCAGACCATGGCAAAATCGAGGAAGCCGGTGATCCGGATCGGCGGTGCCCAGCTGGCGGTGGTGATCGGCTCCGGCAGCCCAAACAGGACCTTCAGCACCCACCATTTGCTGAGCTGGTCGGCGATCAGGATCAGTGTGGCGATGATCAGGCCGCGCCGGAACAGCCGCGCATCGGTCATGCCGAGGCCCCGATCGCGTCGACGGCGTCGGCGCAGCGGCTGCACAGATCCGGATGGGCGGCGGCCGTGCCGACCTCAGGCAGGACCCGCCAGCAGCGCTCGCAGCGATGGCCATCGGCCGAAGACACGGTCACGCCCACGCCCGGGACATCGGCCAAAGTGAAGGCGCCATCCGGCACCGCACCGGTTTCGACCGTCAGCCCCGAGGTGATGCAGGTCTCGGCGAAGTCGAGGCTGCGCAGCAGCTCGGCCTCGGCCGCGCCGGCATGCACCACCGGATGGGCTTGAAGCGACGAGCCGATGCGCTTGGCCGCGCGCTCCACCTCAAGCGCGCCGGTGACCACGCGGCGCAGGTCGCGCAGCCGGGCCCAGCGCGCAGCAAGATCGTCATCGCGCCATGCCTCCGGCACCTCCGGGAAGGTGCGGAGATGGACGCTGACATCCGCCCCGTCGCCGTACCGGGCCAGCCAGGCCTCCTCCGCCGTGAAACAGAGGATCGGCGCCAGCCAGACCGTCAGATGGTCGAACAGGATGTCGAGCACGGTGCGCACCGCGCGGCGGCGCGGATCGTCCGGCCGGTCGCAGTACAGCGAGTCCTTGCGGATGTCGAAATAGAAGGCCGACAGGTCCACGGCGCAGAAGTTGTGCAGCGCCGTCGACATGGCGTGGAAATCGTAGGCCTCGACCGCCCGGCGGATCGTGCCATCCAGCTCCCACAGCCGGTGCAGCACCCAGCGCTCCAACTCCGGCAGCTCGGCGGCGGGCAGCCGCTCGCTGTCCTGGAATCCATCGAGGGCGCCGAGCAGGTAGCGCAGCGTGTTGCGCAGCCGGCGATAGGCGTCGGCCTGGTACTTCAGGATCTCCTTGCCGATCCGCATGTCTTCGGAATAGTCGGTCGAGACCACCCAGAGGCGCAGGATGTCGGCGCCCGACTGGTCGATGACCGTCTGCGGCTCCACACCATTGCCGAGCGACTTCGACATCTTCCGGCCCTGCTCGTCGAGCGTGAAGCCATGCGTCAGCACCGCGTCATAGGGCGCCCGGCCACGGGTACCGCAGCTTTCCAGGAGCGAGGAGTGGAACCAGCCGCGATGCTGGTCCGAGCCTTCGAGATAGAGGTCGGCCGGCCATTTCAGCTCCGGCCGCTGCTCCAGCACGAAGGCGTGGGACGAGCCGGATTCGAACCAGACGTCGACGATGTCGAAGATCTGCTCGTAATCCTCGGCCTTGAAGTTCTCACCGAGGAAGAACTGAGCGTCGTGCTTGTACCAAGCGTCCGAGCCCTCGAGCTCGAAGGCTGCGGCGACGCGCTGGCACACCGCAGGGTCGCGCAGCGGCTCGCCGGTCCGCTTGTCGACGAAGATCGCGATCGGCACGCCCCAGGCGCGCTGGCGGCTGATCACCCAGTCAGGCCGGCTCTCGATCATCGAGGACAGCCGGTTGTAGCCCTGCTCGGGCACGAAGCGGGTGTGCTTCAGCGCCTCCAGCGCTGTCTCGCGCAGCCCGTTCGTCTCCATCGAGATGAACCATTGCGGCGTGGCGCGGAAGATCAGCGGCGCCTTGGACCGCCAGCTATGCGGGTAGGAGTGGCGGATCTGGCCCTTGGCCAGGAGGCCGCCTGCAGCCTCGACCGCCGCGGTGACGACCTTGTTGGCGTCGCCCTTCTTGCCGTCCGGCCGATAGATCACATGGCCGGCGAACAGCGGCACGCTGACATGGTAGCGGCCGTCCTCGGTCACCGTCTCGGTCGCGGCGATGCCGTGGGCGCGGCCGAGATCGAAATCGTCGGCGCCGTGGCTGGGCGCGGTGTGGACCAAGCCGGTGCCGGCATCGACCGTGACATGGCCGCCGGGCAGGAACGGCACCTCAAAGTCATAGCCCTGCCCCGCCAGCGGATGGCTGGCGACAGAGCCGGCCAGGGCCGAGCCCGGGAACTTGTCGATCGCGGTCCAGCCGGTGACGGCGAGGTCCTTCGCCATCGTGTCGGCCAGCGCCGTCGCCAGCAGCAGGGTCTCGCCCGGCTGGGCCAGGCTGCCCTCGGCCACGGTGTCGACCCGGTAGACGCCATATTCGAAATCCGGGCCATAGGCCATGGCGCGATTGGCCGGCAGGGTCCAGGGCGTGGTGGTCCAGGCCACCGCCACGGCGCCGTCGAGCGACGGCCGCGACGCCCTGGTCACCGGGAAGCGCACCCAGACCATGTCCGAGGTCAGGTCCTGGTACTCGACCTCGGCCTCGGCCAAAGCAGTCTTCTCGACCACCGACCACAGCACCGGCTTCAGCCCGCGATACAGGCCACCGTTCAGCAGGAACTTGTGGATCTCGCGGACGATCTGCGCCTCGGCCGGGTCGGTCATGGTCAGGTACGGATCGGCCCAGTCGCCCATCACGCCGAGGCGCTGGAACTGCTCCGACTGCACCCCGACCCAGTGCCGGGCGAAGGCGCGGCATTCCTCGCGGAACTGCAGCACCGGCACCGCATCCTTGTCCTGGCCGGCCTTGCGGTACTTCTCCTCGATCTTCCACTCGATCGGCAGGCCGTGGCAGTCCCAGCCCGGGACATAGACCGAATCCCGGCCCAGCATCTGCCGGGTGCGGACGACGAGGTCCTTGAGGATCTTGTTGACCGCATGGCCGATATGGATGTCGGCATTGGCGTAGGGCGGGCCGTCATGCAGCACGAACTTCTCGCGGCCCTTCGAGGCGGCGCGGATCCGGCCGAGCAGGTCGTTCGCCGCCCAGCGGGCCAGCAGCTCCGGCTCCTTCTGCGGCAGGCCGCCACGCATCGGGAAGTCCGTCTTCGGCAGGAAGACGGTGGATCGGTAATCGGGCGCGGCCGGGGCGGCGGCGGCGCCCGGTGTCTCGGCAGGCTGGGCGGTCATGACATGAGGGCTCGTGGATCCACGCGGGGGTCAATACCCGCTTTGACGATCGGATGCCAGCCGGACGACCCGGCGGGCCGTGGAGCGGCATGATGCGAGGGGTGCGCGCGGCGCGGTGACCCGACCCCCGTCAGAGGGCCGGGCGGATAATTCGGAACAGGGCGGCCGGCTTGCGCATGGACGCCATCGTACCGGATGGGCGCCCGGGGTCAAGGCGCGCGACTGACCTGGAGAGTCAGTCGACAGCGTGCTAGAATGTGTACAAATCAACACAAAGGTTGTGCGATGACCGCCAGCACCACCATGACGATCCGGATCAGGCCCGATGTAAAAGAAAAGCTTGACCGGATCGCAGCCGACACGCGGCGGAGCAGGTCGTTCCTCGCCGGCGAAGCGGTTGCGGCCTATGTCGATCGCGAGCTTGAAATCATCGAGGGCATCAAGCGCGGCATGGCCGACGCAGAGACTGGCCGGATCGTGCCGCACGATGAGGCTATGGCTGAAATCTATGCCGCCATCGAGGCGGCGGAAGCGAAGCGATCAGGCAACTCGTGAAGCGGCCTGTCGGCTGGTCGCGCGAAGCCCTGGACGACATCAAAAGTCAGGTTGTGTTCATCGCGCGGGATGATCCCCTAGCCGCAAGGCGGATCGCCGATCGCCTTCGAGATACAGGCGAAGCTCTTGGCAACCTCGCTACGGGCCGGCCGGGGCGCGTGACCGGCACCTACGAGAAATCGGGGAGCCGCCTCCCCTACATCATTGCCTATGAGCTGCGACCGATCGCTGGCGGGGAAAGCGTCGTTATTCTGCGCGTGATCCATACGGCGCGGGACTGGCCAGCGGAGGAATGGCCAAACTGACTTGGTAGCGGCTTATACCAAGCACCATAAACAATGACCCGTCATCCCGTGCGCAGCGCAGCATGCAATGATGCGCTGCGCACGGGATCTCTGTGAGATCGTGCCGAGATCCCGTGTCTGCGCAGCGGCACTTCGCGCCGCAGCGCGCACGGGATGACGAGGCAATATTTTCGATCCTTGGTATTACCGCGCCAGCACCTGCCGGGCGGCCTCGCAGTCGCGGTCGATCTGGGCGATCAGCGCTTCGAGCGAGTCGAATTTCTCCTCGCCGCGCAGCCATTCCACCAGCTGCACCCGCAGATGGCGATGGTAGAGGTCGCCGGAGAAATCGAACAGATAGGCCTCGAGCAGCGGCGTCTCGGTCCGCCACATCGGCCGGATGCCGAGATTGGCGACGCCGTCATGCCAGGCCAGCGGCCCGCCCTCGTCCACGGCGCAGCGCACGGCGTAGATGCCGTAGGCCGGGCGCAGGAAATCGCCGAGCTCGACATTGGCGGTCGGGAAGCCGAGCTCGCGGCCGCGCTTGTCGCCATGCTCGACCCGGCCCTCGATCTCCCAGGGCCGGCCCAGGATCTCGGCGGCGCCGTGGGTGTCGCCGGCGGCCAGGAGCTCGCGCGCCCGGCTGGAGGAATAGAGGCCGCCGGTCTCGTCCGAGGCCTGGGTGACGATGGTGACGCCGAAGCCGAGCCGTCGGCCGAAGGCGGTCAGCGTCTCCGGCGTGCCGGCGCGGCGATGGCCGAAGCAGAAATCATAGCCGACCACGACATGGCGGGCGCCCATCGCTCCGACCAGGATGGTCTGGATGAAATCCTCGGCCGAGCGGGCGGCGAAGTCCCGGTCGAAATGCAGCACCACATGCAGGTCGACGCCGAGCGCCTCCAGGAGCCGCGCCTTGATCCGGAACGGGGTCAGCCGGAACGGCGGGTCGTCGGGGCGGAACAGGCTGCGCGGATGCGGCTCGAAGCTGAGCACGCAGAGCGGCACGCCGAGCCGCCGCGCCTCGGCCTGGGCGGCCGCGACCACGGTCTGGTGGCCGCGATGCACGCCGTCGAAATTGCCGATGGCGACCACCGCGCCGCGCGCCGCTGCCGGCAGGTTCTCGGTGTGGCGGAAGATCTGCATGGCCCTCGTCCCGGCCCGGCCGGTCGTGCCGGGCCCGTTGGATATAGCGAGGACCGGCGCCGCCAGCCAGGGGGCAGGCCAGTGCGGCCACCGGCTAGGACGGTGTCGCGCCCATCCGGCGCCGGCCGGGCAGCAGCAGCGCGGTCGGCGCCAGGCGGCGCTGCACCAGATAGATCGGCCCGGCCGGCATGTTGTCGGTGACCACCAGATGCAGCGTCGCCGTGCCGCCGGGCGGGATGGCGCCGCCTTCGAACACCAGCCCGTCATGCGGCTCGTCGACCACCCGGCCGGAGGCGAAGCCCTCGGCCCAGATCGACCGCGTCACATGCGGCCCCTGGGCAAAGGACAGGCCGTCATCATAGGTGCTGCCCTCGCCGCGGTGCCGCTCCAGCTCGACCGGGAAGTCCTGCCAGGTCTGGTTGGTGTCGTTGCGCACGACCTTGGTCAGGGCGAAGCCGGTGAGGTGGGCCGTGGCGATGCGGTTGCCGAAGCCGGTGGTCAGCCCGGTGATGGTCAATGCCGCCTCGCCATTGCCGGTGATCCGCTCGACCACCACGAAGGGATCGTCGAGCCGCCCGGTCCCGCTGGCGGATTCGAGCACGAAGCCGCCCTCGGAATCGCTGAACACCAGCCCCGCGGCCGAGACCTCGCCCGCCCGCGCCGCGCCTGCGAACCACAGGCACAGCAGCAGGCCGGACATCGCCGCTTTCACGGCACGGCCCGGGCGACGCGCCGTGAGCGCGGCGGCAGGGACGCGGTCGGCTGGATCCGCCGCTGCACCACGTAGAAATGCGCCGACGGAGTGTTGTCGGTGACCACGACGCGCAGCACCACTGTCGCGCCGGGCGCTACCGTGCCGTCGTGGAACAGCACCATGTCGCGCGGCTCGTCATACATCTGGGCCACGGTGAACCGGTCGGCGCGGATGCCGCGCACCGCGTCGGGCGCCTGGGCGAAGGACAGGCCGTCGCCATAGGGGCTCTGGTCGCCGCGCTGCTCCTGCAGCTCGACCGGGAAGTCGCGCCAGGTCTCCGCGGTGTCGTTGTGCACCACCTTGACCAGGGCGAAACCGGCCAGATGCGCGGTGCCGACCTGATTGCCGAAGGCCGGCGTCAGCCCGGTGACGGTGAGCGCCGCCTCGCCCTTGCCGGTGATCCGCTCGACCACCACGAAGGGGTCGTCGAGCCGCCCGGTCCCGGTCGCCGATTCGAGCACGAAGCCGCCTTCCGCGTCGCTGAAGGTGATCCCCGCGACCGTCATCTCTGCCGCGTGGGCGGCCACCCCCCATGCCGCCAGGACGATGACGGGGGCGCATAACGCCGAGCGCCTCATGCCGACCAGTGTGGCCGTCCGCCGCCTCGCGGTAAAGGGGCTCGCGGCAGAGCCCGATCGCCGCGGCTTGCTTTTATGTTTATTTATCATAAAGCTTTAGATAATTACTCGCCGCCGTTGCCGGCCCGCCGAAACCGACCGCGAGCATATGACTGCAGAGCTGACCGAAGCCGCCATCGCCGTCCTCCGGGCCAATGACCGGGGTGGCCATACCGTGCCGACCGCCGCCAGCCCCGCCGCGGCGCAGCGGAACTGGGACTCCAGCCTGACCGCGATCGGCCTCGCCCAGTTCGACGAGGACCGCGCCTGGACCGAGATCGAGACCCTGCTGGCCGGGCAGGAACCGGACGGCATGGTGCCGCACATCCTGGTCCATGGCGGCGATCCCGGCGATGACGGCTCCGCGGCCCCAGGCCTCACCCACCCGCCGGTCGCCACCACCGCCGCCCGCCATCTGTTCGAGCGCTTCGGGGTGCGGCGGTCGCGCCCTCGCCTGCGAAGCCTGGCGCCGAAGCTGCTGGCCTGCCACCGCTGGTTCGCCGCGGCGCGGGATCCCGAGGGCATCGGGCTGGCGGCGATCATCGATCCGGAGGAGAGCGCGATGCCGGGCAGCCCGGCCTGGGATGCCGCGCCGGCCCCGTTCCGCGTCGCCGACATCGGCTTCAACGCCATGCTGCAGCGCGCCAACCGCGACCTGCGCTTCCTGCTCGACATGACCGACGACCGCGCCGGCATGGCCGAGGTCGACCGCATGATCGCCCGGACCCGGGCGGCGCTGGAGGCGTGCTGGGTCAGGGCCGACGGCGCCTATCACTCGCGCGACGCCGGCAGCGGGCAGCCGATCCGCCAGCCCGGCATCGGCGGCCTGCTGCCGCTCTATGCCGATCCGGCCCTGGCGACACGGCACCCGGCCCTGCCGGCCCGGCTGGAGCGCTGGCTGGACCAGGCGGCCGTCGCGGTGCCGAGCGTCGAGCCCGGCCAGCCCGAATTCGATCCCGGGCGGCCCTGGCGCGGCGCGGTCTCGCTGCCGGTCAACTGGATGCTCTATGACGGGATCAAGCGCGCCGGGCGGCAGGACCTGGCGGCGCGCATCCGCCGCGACAGCATGGCCGTTGCCGCGCGCAGCGGCTTCCGCGAATACTTCGACCCGATCACCGGCGAGGGGCTCGGCGGCACCGACGTCTCCTCGACCGCAGCCATGGTGCTGCTGTTCGCCGGCCTCGAGGACTGACGACGGAACGGGCGCATGGCGGATCGCAAACGGGTGGGCATCGTCGAACTCGCCCGGTCGCTCGGACTGTCGACCTACACCGTCTCCCGCGCCCTCAACGGCCACAGCGACGTCGCCGACGACACCCGCAAGCGGGTGCTGGCGGCGGCGGCCGAGGTCGGCTACATGCCGAACGCGCTCGGCCGCACCCTGCGCCGCGGCCGGACCGACGCGGTCGGCTTCCTGCTCACGCCGTCGCCCGCCGGCCTGGTCGACAGCTATTTCCTGCCGCTCCTGACCGGCATCGACGCGGTGCTGGCGCCGGCCGGCTATGCCGTCCTGGTCGCCGGCGCTGCGCCGGACTGCCAGGAGATCGAGGTGCTGCGCCGGCTGGTCGAAGGCCGGCGGGTCGACGCGGTGATCCTGACCCGGGTGCGGGTCGAGGATCCGCGCGCCGCCTATCTGCGCCGGCTGGACTTCCCCTTCGTCATGCTCGGCCGTGACGGCGAGCGGCCGGAGACGCCCTTCGTCGACGCCGACCACCGAGCCAGCGGCCGGGCCGCGACTGCCTGGCTGGCCGCCCGCGGCCATCGCCGCATCGGCCTGATCAACACGCCGGCGCAGGTCAATGCCAGCCGGCAGCGGCTGATCGGATGGCAGGAGGCGCTGGCCGAGGCCGGCCTGGCCGCCGACCCGGCCTGGCACCGCTGCGGCGACTACACCGCCGAGACCGGCCGGCGCCAGGCCCAGGCCCTGCTGGCGCTGTCGCCGCGGCCGACGGCGATCCTGTGCGGCAATGACGAGATGGCGTTTGGCGCCGCCGAGGCGGTGCGCGCCGCCGGCCTCCTGGTCGGCGTCGACGTCTCGATCATCGGCTGCGACGACATCCCGATCGCGGCGCTGGCCAACCCGCCGCTGACCACCTTCCGCACCTCGCAGCGCCCCTTCGGCGAGCGCCTGGCCAAGCAGGTCCTAGCGCTGCTGCGCGGCGAGACGCCGCCGTCGCAGCTGGGCGTGCCGGAGCTGATCGAGCGCGGATCGGCCGGGCCGGCGCCCGCGGAGTCCGGCTAGCCCAGCCCCAGATCGTCCCGCCGGACCACGTCGGGAAGCGGCCCGAGCGCCTGCAGCAGCTCGGCCACGCTGCGGCCCTCGACCGGATGGATCCAGCCTGCGGCGACGTCGGCGGCGGGGGCCAGGACGAAGCCGCGCTCCGCCATCCGCGGATGCGGCACCACCAGCTCCGCCCGGTCGACGACCCGGTCGCCGTAGAGCAGCAGGTCGAGATCGATCAACCGCGGCCCGTTCGGGCGGCTGGGAACCCGGCCGATCTCCGCCTCCGCCGCCTTCAGCCGTGCCAGCAGCGCCTCGGGCGCGAGGCCGGTGCGGGCGGCGACGCACATGTTGAGGAAGGCGCCCTGGTCGGTGTCGTACATCGGCGCCGTCTCATAGACGGCAGAGACGGCGTCGACCGTGGTCTCGCGGCGCAGCCAGGCGATCGCGCGGCGCAGATTGGCCTCGCGGTCGCCGAGATTGGTGCCGAGCGCGAACAGGACGGGGACCATGGCTCGCTCCGGGCTTGCTCCGGGCCTAATCCGCGCTTCGACGCGAATCGGCCGATCGGTGTCGCGGCCCCAGTGGCGCGGGGCGGCGGCGTTATGGCCTTGTCCGGTGGAAATGTCGAGCCGGGGGCGCCGCGGTGGTGTATTCCCGGGCCGGACGTCAACGGGACCTCGCCATGGCCGAAGCCGCCGCCCTGCTGGGCAAGCCGATCGCGGAGCGGATCCGATCGCGGATCCTGGCCGAGGTGCCGCCCGGCCTCCGCCCCTGCCTGGCCGTGGTGGTGGCCAGCGACGACGCCGCCGTCGCCCGCTACGCCGCCGCCAAGCAGCGCACCGCCGACGCGCTGGGCCTCGGCTTCCGGGTCGAGACGGTCGATCCCGCCGGCGGCCAAGCCGCGCTCGACGCCCGCATCGCCGCGCTGTCGGCCGATCCCGGGGTGCACGGCATCCTGCTGGAGCTGCCGCTGGCGGCCGGGCTGGATGTCGAGATCGCGATCCGGCAGCTCGACCCGCTGAAGGATGTCGACGGGCTGACACCGCACAATCTCGGCCTGATCGCCGCCGGGCGCGAGGCCGACGCGCTGCTGCCGGCCACCCCGGCCGCCTGCATCCAGCTGGCCGAGACCGTGGCCGACCTGAAGGGCGCCCGCGCCGTCGTGGTCGGTCGCGGCCGCGCCGTCGGCCGGGCGCTGGCGCCGATGCTGGTCAACCGCGACGCCACGGTGACGGTCTGCCACAGCCGCACCCGCGACCTCGCCGCCGCGATCGCCGCCGCCGCCATCGTCTTCGTCGCCGCCGGCCGGCCCGGCCTGGTCGGCGCGGCCATGGTCCGGCCAGGCCAGGTGGTGGTCGATGCCGGCATCTCGGTGGTCGACGGCCGGGTGGTCGGCGATGTCGACGCCGACAGCGTCCGCCCCATCGTTGCGGCACTGACGCCGGTGCCGGGCGGCGTGGGGGGGGGGGGGGGGCCCCGCCGGGAGGAGA
>NZ_JASATH010000181.1:0-17283 GCF_038440215.1 Inquilinus sp. OTU3971
CCCCCCCCCCCCCCCGGGGGGGGGGGGACTTAAATGTGAATGTCCCGTCTTCCAGGGTGATCAGCCTCGCCATCGCACAGCCCAGCCTCAGCTTGCCGTCAGCTCCGACCAGCGCCGGGCGAGGTAATTGTGCTCGTCCATCACCGTGTTCCACACCGCGATGCGGCTGGCGCGGCGCCAGTAGGAGCCGCCGGAGCGCACCGCACCGGCCCTCACCGCCACCCGGCCGTCGGTGCCCTCCAGGTCCTTCGCCGCCGGCTTGCCCTCGTACCAGTAGTCCCACTCCGCCGGGTCCAGGAACGGGCGCACCCGCTTCGGGATCGACATGTAGTAGCCCTGCCGGGCCATCACCGCCCCGGGCCAGCCGGACAGCCACCAGTTCAGATAGGCATAGGCGACGTCCAGCGCCCGGCCGGACAAGGGCGCGGCGACGCACAGCCCGCCATGCCAGGCGCGATAGCCCTCGCGCGGCGCCGCCTCGCGCACCGGCACGCCCAGGCCGGACAGGGCGACCGCGGCCGGGGCCCAGCTGCTCTGGATCGCCGCGCGGTGGTCGACCATCAGCCGCTTGGCGTCGGCCATGGTCTGCCAGAAGCCGCAGAAATGGCCCTGGCGCTTGCGCGCGACCAGCAGGTCGATCAGCCGGTCGATCTCCGCCAGCGTCATGTTGCCGATGTCGGCGAAGCTGGCCTCGCCGCGGGCCTGCGCCGCCAGCGCCGCGTCGAACACGCCGATCGCCGGCTCGTCGACCAGGGCGACCCGGCCGCGCCAGCGCTCGTCCAAGAGCCAGCCCCAGCTCTCGGTCTCGTAGGGCTGGCCGGGCGGCACCACGGTCGGGTCATAGGCGAAGGCGTCGACATTGTGCACCGCCGGCAGCATGCTGATGTGGCGCGACGGCTGCGGCCCCAGCGACCGGTCGGGCTGGACATACAGCTTCTTCACCGGCGCATCGCCGCGGCCGATCATGGCGTCGGCGCTCAGCCGCCCGGTCTTGGTCAGGTCGTTGACCTCGCCCCAATGCTGGATGCGGCCGGTGTCGATCGGCTGGATGGCCTTCCAGAACCAGACGATGTCGAGGTTGTGGAAGCACTGGTCGTAGATGTCGAAGGCGCCGGGCTGGGTCGCCGCCTTCTGCTGCGCGCCCAGGAAATCCAGCGTCTCGTAGCCGATGGTGATGCCCAGATCGGCCTCGGCCCGTTCGCGGATGCTGTCCAGCAGCGTGATCTCGGTCCCGAGCACGCGCAGATGCGGCCGGCCCTCGGCGTGCACCGCCGGCTTGCTCAGCCCCGGCTTGCTCAACATGGTGTCGGCTGCGTCCGCGGCCATGGTCCATCCCCCGGGCGAAGCCGTATTAGAAGCGGATTTGCCGGCGGCTGGCCAGTGCGGCGGAGGGTCCGCTTCCGCGGGTCACGCCGCGACCGTCGCGGACTCGGCGAAAGCGGCCTGGAAGGCGGCGAAAGAGCGCTCGATCTCGGCCCGGCCGATGCCGCGGGTGATGAACACCAGCCGCGACCGCCGGTCGCCGTCCGGCCAGGCATCGAGATGGCTCGGCGCATGCACGATGTGCTGGGCGCCCTGGACCACCACCGGCGTCTCGACCCCGGCGACGTGCAGCAGCCCCTTGACCCGCAGCACGTCGTCGCCGCGGCTGTGCAGCAGCAGGGTCAGCCACAGGCCGAACACGGTCCAGTCGACGCGGTCCTCGACCTCCAGCACGAAGGCGGCGATGTCCCGGTCGTGGCGGTTGACGTCGTGGCCGTGGTCGTGGTGCCAGGCGGCGCCGCCGGTCCAGCGCGCCAGGTCGAACCAGCGGCGGATCTCGGCCGGCTTGGTCGCCGGGTCGAAGGCGTCCTGGCCGACCAGCTCCCCGGCCGGCGGCGGGGCGTTGGCCGATCGCCACAGCGGCACCGCCGGATTGATGGCCTTGAGCCGCGCCTCCAGCGCCGCCACCGCCTCGGGCGCCGCCAGGTCGGTCTTGGTCACCAGGATGCGGTCGGCCACCGCCGCCTGCTTCGCCGCCTCGGGCTGGCGGTCCAGCTGCGCCAGGCCGTTCACCGCATCGACCGTGGCGATCACGTTGCCCAGGCGGAAATGGTGGCGGATCACCGGCTCGCTCATCACCGTCGCCAGCACCGGGATCGGGTCGGCCAGGCCGGTGGTCTCGACGATCAGCCGGCCGAAGGCGGGGATGGTGCCGGCCTCGCGCCGGTCGTACAGGCCGCGGATGGCGCGGCCCAGGTCGCCGCGGATGGTGCAGCAGATGCAGCCGCTCTGCATCAGCACCACATCCTCGTCCACCGCCTGCAGCAGGTGGTGGTCGAGGCCGACCTCGCCGAACTCGTTGATCAGCACGGCGCAGCCGGCGAAGGCCGGGTCGGCCAGGATGTGGCGCAGCAGCGTGGTCTTGCCGCTGCCCAGGAAGCCGGTCAGCACGTTGACGGGGATCGTCATCGCCCGCCCTCGGTGATGCGGTCGAGCAAGGCGGGGTCCAGCGGGTCGATCCTGCGGCCCCGCATCCGTGCCGCCGCCTCCCACACCGCCGGCAGCGTGTCGACGATCTCGCGCTGGCCGGTCGGGCCGCTCAGCACGAAGGCGCTGCCCTGCCAGTCGTCCAGCCGCAGCCCGAACAGGGTCAGGATCCGGTTGGCGGCGGCGGCGCGGTGCAGCCGCTCGGCCCGGCGGGTGCGGCCGGCGCCGAACACCTCCGGCCGGCCGGATTCCGCCGTCCAGTGCTCCTCGCCGCCGAGCACGCCGCACACGCCGCACATGGTCTAGGGACTCCTACGTTATCGAGTCCCCCCTCCCGCGAGGGGAGGGGGACTCAGGAAAGCTACTTCTTCCGTGGCGATCTTTTGGCGAAGTCGTCGGCCATCTCGTCCATGGTGACGAAGCGCACGCCGGGGTGGCGGATCATGTGGTTGTACAGCCGCTCCAGCATCAGCAGCACCTGCGGCCGCCCAGCGACATCCGGATGGATGGTGATCGGGAACACGGCATAGTCGTATTCACGGTAGACCCAGTCGAACTGGTCGCGCCACATCTCCTCGATGTGCCGCGGATTGACGAAGCCGTGGCTGTTCGGCGACTTCTTGATGAACATCATCGGCGGCAGGTCGTCGAGGTACCAGCTGGCCGGGATCTCGATCAGGTCGGTCTCGACGCCGCGCTTCAGCGGCACCATCCACTCGCTCGGCTTCTTGGCGAAGTCGATCTTGGTCCAGCTGTCGCCGACCCGGACATAGTAGGGCTCGAAGTCCTTGTGCATCAGCGAGTGGTCGTACTTGATGCCCTTCTTCAGCAGCAGTTCGTTGCTGACCGGGCTGAACTCCCACCACGGCGCGACATAGCCGGTCGGCCGGCGGCCGGACAGCTGGGTCACCAGCTCGATGCACTTGTCGAGGACCTCCTCCTCCTGCGCCGGGGTCATGGCGATCGGGTTCTCGTGGCTGTAGCCGTGGATGCCGATCTCGTGCCCGGCGTCGGCCACCGCCTTCATCTGCTCCGGGAAGGTCTCGATCGAATGGCCTGGGATGAACCAGGTGGTCTTGATCCCCAGCCGGTCGAACAGCTTCAGCAGGCGCGGGCTGCCGACCTCGCCGGAGAACAGGCCACGCGAGATGTCGTCGGGCGAATCCTCGCCGCCATAGGAGCCGAGCCACCCGGCCACCGCGTCGACATCGACGCCGAAGCCGCACAGGATCTCTTTCGCCATCAGGAATTCCTCCTCTTGCTGGGCTGCGCCGTCACGCGGCCGCCCGGATCACCGTCGCCTCGCCGGGCTGCCAGCCGAGCACGACCTCCTCGCCCGACCAGCCGGCGGCGTATTTGTCGACATGGCTCTCGACCCCGATCTCGCGCCCGTCCGCCAGGCCGATGGTCAGGTGCAGCGCATGGCCGGTGACCGCCTGGCCGATCAGCCGGCCGGGCAGGGTGTCGCCGCGCCCGGCCAGCGCCGCGCCCTGGGCGGCGCCGACCACGTCGATCGCCTCGGACGGGACCACCACCGCGGCGGCGTCGCCGACCTTCAGCGTCGGGTCGTTCAGCGTGCCGTGCAGCGGGCCGAAGCCGGTGACGACCCGGGCCACGGCGCCGTCCCGCGCCTCCAGCCGTCCCGCCAGCACGGTGTTGCGGCCGATGAAGCGGGCCACGAACTCGGTCTGCGGCCGGCGATAGATCTCCTCCGGCGGGCTGATCTGCTCCACCCGGCCGCGGTTCATCACCACGATGCGGTCCGACAGCGCCAGCGCCTCCGACTGGGCATGGGTGACGAAGACGAAGGTGATGCCGATGTTGCGCTGCAGCAGCTTCAGCTCGGCCTGGATCGACTTGCGCAGATTGGCGTCGAGCGCGCCGAGCGGCTCGTCCAGCAGCAGGATGTCGGGCTCGACCACCAGCCCGCGGGCGAGCGCCGTGCGCTGGCGCTGGCCGCCGGACAGGCCGGAGCTGCGGCGGTCGGCGATGTCCGTCAGGTCCAAGACCTGCATCATCCGGTCGGCCTTGGCCCGGCGCTCCGCCGCCGGCAGGCCCTTCACCCGCAGCCCGTATTCGATGTTCCGGCGCACGGTCATGTGCGGGAACAGGGCGAAGTTCTGGAAGATGGTCGAGGTCGGGCGGCGTTCGGGCGGCAGGTCGTTGATCCGCCGCCCGCGCACCAGGATGTCGCCGGCGCTGATGTCCTCGAAGCCGGCGATCATCCTGAGCGTCGTGGTCTTGCCGCAGCCCGAGGGGCCGACGAAGGAGATGAACTCCCCCTTCGCCGCGCGCAGGTCGAAATCGATCACCGCCGGCGTGCCGTCCGGATAGGTCTTGCCGACGCCGGCGAGCTCGAGATCGTAGGTCACTGTGCGTCCCCTCGCTTCACCGCGTCAGGCGTTCAGGAACTCGTCCCATTTCTGGATCACGTGGTCGTACTGGTCCGGCCACTGGTGCCAATAGGCGACATGGGCGGCGCGGGTGGCCAGCGAGCCGCCGTCGCGCAGGTCGCCCTCCTTGATGCCGCGGTCGGGCGCGCCGACCCAGGGCTTGCCCTCGTACCAGAAGCCGTATTTCTCCGGCGCCATCACCGACTGGATGTTGGTGGTGGGGGAGTAGTAGCCCTGCTCCGACACCGTGATCGCCGGCGGGCCGGACAGCCAGTAATCGGCATAGGCGGTCACCGCCGCCTGGTTCGGCGAGCTGGCGATCAGCGACACGCCGATCGCCCAGGCGCGGTAGCCCTCCTTCGGCACGGCGTAGCGGCAGGGCTTGCCCTGTGCCTTCACCGCCATCACCGCCGGCTGCCAGGCGTCGCACACCACCATCTCGCCCGACGCCATCAGGTTCACCAGCTCGCCGAAATCGCCCCACAGGGCGCGGAACTGGCCGTCCTTCTTCTTCGACACCAGGAACTTCATCGCCTCGTCGATCTCGGCCTCGCTCGGGTTGCCCGGATTCTGAACGGAGGAAAGGCCGAGCGAGTTCATCGCCAGGATGGCCTGGCCCAGCGCGATCAGCGGGTCGGTGTTCAGCCCGGACTTGCCCTTGAACTTCGGGTCGAAGATCGCGGTCCAGGTGTTGGCCTCCTCGTCGGACAGCACCGACGGGTTGAAGCCGATCGAATCATAGTTGTAGACCGCCGGCACCATCCACAGCTCGGTCTGCGCCTCGTCCTTCCAGATCTGGCCGACGATCTGCGCGCCGCGGGCCCATTTCGGGTCCGGCTTGGTGAAGGTGTCGCGGATATTGGCCCAGTTCTTCAGGCCCGAGGCCGGGATTGGCGTGACGTTGTTGGTCATCACCACCGAGGGCAGCCGCTCGCCGATGGTCTCCCAGCAATCATAGTCGGTGGCGCCGGACAGGATCTTGGTCTGGGCGTCGGGGAAGGTCGCCGCCGTGCCCTGGGTGCTGCCGACGCCGGAGGCCTTCTTGAAGTCGGCCAGGATGCGGTCCTGCACCGTGACCGACAGGCCGATGGTGCGCAGCTGCTCCTTGGCCAGGGCGCCGGCCTGGGCATAGGCCCGGCGCGAATTGAGGAAGGGCGTGCCGCCGCCCATCGCCAGGGCCGTGGCGCCGATCGTGCCCTGCAGGATCTGCCTGCGGCTCAGGCTCGGAAACTGTGCCATGCGAAGTCTCCCGTTATCGTGAAAACCACCCGAAAACCGGCCCTTCTCTGCGGGGCCGTCAGTAGCGTCCGACCAAGAGGCCGCCATCGACGACGATGGTCTGGCCGGTGATGTAGCGGGCCGCCGGCGAGGCCAGGAACAGCGCCACATCGGCGATGTCGTCCGGCTCGCCGACCCGGCCCATGGGGATGAACGAGGCCGCCTTCTCCAGCCCCTCGGGGCCTAGCGAATGCTCGCGCGACAGGGCCTGGGCGGTGCGGATGTAGCCGGGGGCGATGCCGTTGACTCGGATGCCGCTGCGCGCCAGCTCCACCGCCAGGCCGCGCACCAGCCCGACCACGCCGGATTTGGCGGCGGAATAGTGCACATGCTCGTCCCAGCCATAGGCCACGCCCATGATCGAGGACAGGGCGACGATAGCGCCCTGGCCGCGGGTGCGCATGCCGGGCAGGGCGGCGCGGACGACGCGGAAGATGCCCTTCAGGTCGACGTCGAAGGTATGGTCCCATTTGGCGTCGGTCATCTGCGACAGCGGCACGCGATGGGCGATGCCGGCATTGGCGACCAGCGCGTCCAGCGCGCCGTGCCGGGCCTCGACATCGGCGACCACGGCGTTGACCCGCTCGGTGTCGGTGACGTCGAGAGGCTGGAACTCGCCGCTGCCGCCGGCGTCGCCGATCGCCTTGGCGGTGGCGCGGCCATCGGCCTCCAGCACGTCGGTCACGACCACGTGGTGGCCGGCGCCGGCGAAGGCCAGGGCCGTGGCCCGGCCGATGCCGATGCCGGCTCCCGTGATCAGGGCAACCTTGCGGGTCATCATTCCTCCTACAGCATCACGTCGCCGGAATTGGGCCCCAGCGTCTGGCCGACATAGATCCCGGCGGCGGGGGAGGCGAGGAAGGCCACGGTCTCGGCCACATCCTCCGGCGCGCCGAAGCGGCCGAGCGGCAGCTGCGCCTTCTTCGCCGCCCGCCACTCCTCCGACAAGGCGCGCACCAGCTCGGTCTCGATCGGCCCGGGCGCCACCGCGTTGACCCGCACGCCGCGCGCGCTGACCTCGCGCGCCAGCGCCTTGGTCAGGCCGATGATCCCGGCCTTGGCGGCGCTGTAATGCACCAGGTCGACGCCGCCGATCTGGCCCAGCTGCGAGGCGATGTTGACGATCACCCCGTCGCCGGCCGCCAGCATCGCCGGCAGGGCGGCGCGGCAGCACAGGAAGGTGCCGCGCAGATGCACCGCGATCATCCGGTCCCAGTCGGCCACCGCCAGCGCCTCGAAGGGCGACTGGTGGACATGGCCGGCATTGTTGACCAGCAGCGTGCAGTCGCCGAACGCCGCGCGCCCGGCGGCGAAGATCCGCTCCACCGCCTCGGCGTCGGAGACGTCGGCGCCGACCGCCTCGGCCCGGCCGCCGGCGGCGCGCAGCGTGGCCGCGACGGCCTCGGCCCGGTCGGCATGCAGGTCGGCGATCAGCACCGCGGCGCCCGCCGCCGCCAGCCGCTCCGCGATCGCCTTGCCGATGCCGCTGGCGGCGCCGGTGACGATGGCGGTGTGGTCGGCCAGCGCCCTCATCGCAGCTCCTCCTGGATCGCCATGCGCTTGGCCCGGCGGACCGACAGCGCCATCAGCACCCCGTAGACGGCGAGCAGGGCGAAGGAGAACAGGGTGGTCAGCACCCCGAAGGCGAAGATGTTCGGATGGATCTCGACCGAGAAGGTGCCGTAGATCGTCAGCGGCAGGGTCTGGCCGCCGCCGGCGGTGAACAGGGTGCGCGGGAACTCGTCGTAGCTCAGGGTGAAGGCGAACAGCATCGCGCTCAGCACGCCCGGGAAGATCAGCGGGAAGGTGATCTTGCGGAAGGTGCGGGCGGGGCTGACGCCCAGGCTCCAGGACGCCTCCTCGATCGACCGGTCGAAGCGGTTGAAGATCGCCAGCATGACCAGGAAGGCGAAGGGGAAGGTGTAGACCACATGGGTGACGAAGGACGTCCCCCACCAGGCCCGCGGGATGCCCAGCTCGTTGGCGACCAGGGCGACGCCCAGCCCGACCAGCACGCCCGGCACCATCATGCCCAGCACGATCAGGTAGAAGACGATGTCGGAGCCGCGGAAGCGCGACCGGAAGGCCTGGGCCGACAGCGTGCCCAGCACCGTGGCCACCACCATGGTCATGAAGGCGAGGGTCAGGGACCGGACCAGCGCGTCGCCGATCGCCAGCGGCGCCACGCGCGACGGCGGCGCCCAGCCGAACAGGTGCTGGTACCAGTAGGTCGACCATTCGATGATCGGGAATTGCGGCCCGCCCTCGGGGCCCGACTGGAAGCTCAGCGTCGCCAGCACCGCCAGCGGGCCGTACAGGAACACGATGAACAGCGCCGTGAACGCCATCAGCGCGGTGCGGAGAAGCGGCTGCCCCTGCATGGCCTTAGAGCTCCTTCCGCAGATCGACCAGGCGCAGCAGCCCGGCGACGACGATGCCCATCACCACCGTCAGGATCACGCCGACCACGGCGGCGAAGGCCCATTTCAGCGACCCGACCTGGGTGACGATGATGTTGCCCAGCATGTTGACCTTGCGGCCGGACAGGGCGGCCGCGGTGGCGAACTCGCCCAGCACCATGACCGACACGAAGATCGCGCCGACGATCACGCCGGGCAGGCTCAAGGGCAGGATCACGGTGCGGAAGATGCGGCCGGTGCCGGCGCCCAGGTCGCGCGCGGCCTCGATCAGGCTCGGCTCGATCCGCGACAGCATGAAGGCGATCGGCCCGACCATGAACACGACATAGATCTGGGTCATGCCGATGACGACGCTGAGCTCGGTGAACAGCAGGCCGGCCACCGGCTCCGACACCACGCCCAGCTTCATCAGCAGGATGTTGACCGCGCCCTCGGTGCCCAGCATCGGGCGCCAGGCCAGCACCCGGATCAGGAACGAGGTCCAGAACGGCACGACGCAGACCACCAAGAGGATGGTCTGGACCGTCTTGTTGCGGACGAACAGGCCGATATAGAGCGCGACCGGATAGCCCAGCGCCAGCGTCGTCGCCAGCACGATCAGCCAGATCCGGACCGTGGTCCACAGCGCCGACAGATAGGTCGAGGTGCCGAAGAAGGTGCCCCAGTTCTGCAGGGTCAGCGTCGGCTCGATGGTGAAGGTCTTCTGGGTCCAGAAGCTGACATAGACCATCATCGCGATCGGGACGACCAGGAAGGCGGTCATCCACAAGGCGCCCGGCGCCGCCAGCAGCGCCGCCACCCGTCGCCCGGTGCGCCGCCGTGGGATCGGGGCCGGTGCGGTCTCGGTCATGATCTCCGCTCCGGCGCTCATCGCCGCCCCTCGCGGAAGACGAGGGCCTCCGCCGCCGGCCAGCGCAGCGCATAGCGGCGCCCGGCGTCGAAGCTCCCCGGCCGGCGGTGGCTCAGATGGTATTCGACCTCGACCGGCCGGCTGCCGGCGACGTCGAACAGATAGGTCACCCGGGCGCCGGAATATTCGCTGGCGATGAAGCGGCCGGGAAGGGCGGCCTCGCCCGGCGCCGCCGGATCCGTCTCCTCCGCCACCGTCACCTTGTCGGCGCGGATGCAATAGGCGGCGGTGCCCGCGGCGGCCTCGCCCGGCAGCGGCAGGGCGGCCTCGGCGAAGCGGAAGGCGCCGTCGCCGACCATGCCCTCGAAGATGTTGTAGCAGTTCAGGAAACGGGCGACCCGGACCGAGCCGGGCCGGTTGTACAGGGTCTGCGGCGGGCTGATCTCGGCGATCCGGCCGCGATCCAGCACGGCGGTGCGGTGGCCCATCGCCAGCGCCTCCTGCTCGTTGCCGGTGACATGCAGGAAGGTGCCGCCGAGCTGGGCCTGGATGCGCTTCAGCTCGATCATCATCCGCTCGCGCAGATTGGCGTCGAGCGCGCCCAGCGGCTCGTCCAGCAGCACGATCTTGGGGTCGGTGACCAGGGTGCGGGCCAGGGCGACGCGCTGCTTCTGGCCGCCGGAGATCTGGCTGACGGCGCGGCCGCCCAGGCCGGTCAGGCCCAAGAGCTCCAGCGCCTCGCCGACCCGGCGGCGGACCTCCGCCTCGTCCGCCACCGGCCCGCGGCTGCGGTGGCGCAGGCCGTAGGCGACGTTGTCGAAGACGGTCATGTGCGGGAACAGCGCGAACCCCTGGAACACGAAGCCGATGCCGCGCTCATGCACCGGCATCGACAGGATCGACCGGCCCTCCAGCCGCACGTCGCCGTCATCCGGCGTCTCGAAGCCGGCGACGACCCGCAGCATGGTCGATTTGCCCGAGCCGCTGGGGCCGAGGATGGACAGGTACTCGCCCGCGCCGACCGCCAGCGACAGGTCGCTCAGCGCCGGTGCGCCGCCATAGGCCTTGGCGATGCCGCTCAGTTCCAGGAGCAGAGTCATGCGTCCCCGAATCTCCCAAGCCGTGCCCTGAGCCCCGCCATCCCAACCGCGTCGTTCGGCGTCGCCGCTGCGCGGATGTCGATGCGAGGCTCGGGAAGCCTAGTCAAAAATGATTTTGGTATGCAATAGTCTTTTTGTGGTGATTGAAAGCTTCGCCATGTCGCGCGATTTGGTTCCTATCAGCTTCGAACGGCCTGTCTGTCCAAGTTTCGGGCAGGCTCTGAGACCCAGCGTGGCGCTTTGGGTATGCGATAGTCATTTTCCTGATGCCGTTGCCTGCACGATGGGCAGCGGGCTCTTGCGCCGGGGCGCCGCGGGGGCCATCAGAGGACCAGGATCACCGGGACGGCGCTGCTGCAGGACATGATGGACACGGCGACGAACGCGTCCCCGCCGCGGCTCTACGAGATCGTCGAGCGTGCGCTGCGGTCGTCGATCGGCGCCGGGCGGCTGCCGGCCGGGCTGGTGCTGCTGGAGGGCCCGATCGCCGAGATCTTCCAGACCAGCCGCGCCCCGGTGCAGCGGGCGCTGGCCCGGCTGGAGGCTGACGGGCTGATCCGCCGTTTCGAGGGCCGCGGCTATCTGGTCGGGGCGGCCGGCGTCGCGCCGTTGCGCGCCGACATCCGCGGCTTCGGCCTGGAGGCAGCGGAGGAGATCGATGAGGCGCAGCAGTCCCGCGCCTCGTGGGAGCGGATCTACGCCACCGCCGAGCGCCAGATCGCCTCCTGCCTGGTGTTCGGCCGATACCGCATCGTCGAGGCCGAGATGGCCGACCATTTCGGTGTCAGCCGGACCGTGGTGCGCGACGTGCTGGGCCGGCTGCAGGAGCGCGGGCTGATCGAGAAGAACGCCAGCTCGCACTGGATCGCGGGGCCGCTGACGGCGCGGGCGATCCGCGAGCTCTACGAGATGCGCCGGCTGCTCGAGCCGCCGGCCCTGGTCAGCGCCGCGCCGTCGCTGCCGCATGGCGAGGTCGAGGCGATGCTGGACCGGCTGCGCCGGGCCGAGGCGGCAGGGCCGCGGCCGCCGCCCGAGACCATGGATGCGATCGAGGAGGACCTGCATGTCCGCTGCGTGCTGGCGACGCCGAACGCCCGGCTGGCCGACGCGCTGCGCCACAACCAGCTGCCGCTCCTGGCCACCCACGCCTTCACCCGCTCGCTCGGCATCGCCGACGACCAGCCGATCCTGACCGAGCACCGGCTGGTGCTGGAGCTCCTGGCGCAGGAGGCCTGGCCGGCAGCCGCGGCGGTGCTGGAGACGCATCTGCAGGCCGCCGAACGCCGCGCCGTCGCCCGGCTCAAGACCCTCGCGGTGATCCCGGTCCCGGCCAACCTGGCGCCCTACCTGACCAAGACGTCGGAGCACGGGTAGGCCCGGCGTTTCGACCCGCTTCTTTTTACCCCCTCCCCTTGCGGGAGGGGGCAAGGGGAAGGGGGTCTGCGCGCGTCCGCGCGCGAATGGGCAGGGGGCCAAGCCGTCGGAAAAGCCGATGTGACGGGAGCCGGGCCGGATCAAGCCGAGACAACCCCCTCCCCCTAGCCCTCTCCCGCGAGGGGAGGGGGGACTCATTGGGCTTCGGCCGGTGCTAAATCGGCCCGTTGTCGATCGTCCCAACTCGCCCCTATCCCGCCTCCGGCCGGAACTCGGCCTCCAGCCCGCGCAGCATGTCGATCAGGCGGCGGCGGAAATGCTCGGCGAAGCGGTCGGCGGCGCGGGAGCGGGGCTGGCCGGCGGCGAAGGCCAGGCCGAACTGGTTCCACAGCCGCGGCCGGAACGGCCGGATGGCGATCGGCAGCTGCCGGAAATGGCTGGCCATCAGGGCGTTGACGATGGTCACTCCCAGCCCCTGCGCGGCGAAGGCGCAGGCCGAGCCGACCGAATGGGTCTCGACCCGCACCTGCGGCCGGAAATGGACGCGCCGGAACATCTGGTCGATCTCCGCCCGCGCCGGGCGCTGCCGGCCCAGCAGCACCAGCGGCTCGCCCTCCAGGTCCTCGACCGACACCACCGCCTTCTCCGCCAGCCGGTGCCCCTCCGGCATGACGCAGACGCTGGTGGTGCGGGCGATCGCGATCGTGTCCATCCCGGCCTCGCCGGTCGGCAGCCGGACGAAGCCGAGATCGGCCTGGCGGGTCAGCACCGCGCGCTCGGTCTCGTGATAGGCGCCGGACAGGATCTCCAGCGCGACATTGCCGTGGTCGCGCAGGAACTCCTCGACGATCAGCGGCAGGATGGTCTGCGACATGCTGTGCGGCACGCCGATGCGCAGCAGGATCTGGTCGGAATTGCCGGTCCGCAGCGCCTCGGCCACATGCTGCACCCGCTGCACCCCGTCGACCGCGTCCTCGACCGAATCGAGCAGGCCGATCGCCTCCGGCGTCGGGATCAGCCGGCCCTTCTCGCGGGCGAACAGCTCCAGCCCCAGCTCGGCCTCCAGCTGGGTCAGCAGGCGGCTGACCGCCGATTGCGACAGGTCCAGCCGCGCCGCGGCGGCGGTGGTGGAGCCGCTGCGCATGATCGCCTTGAAGGCCTCGAGCTGCTTGACGTTCACGGCTGGCGCGCCGATATCCGCGACACGAAGCACCGAAGCGGGCCGCGCCTGCGCATGAAATGCGCATAGCCCGATGCGGATTCCGCATGATGTTGCGGGCTGTTCTCTCCCACGCCTAACGTCCCCCTCGCCACGCCGGTCCATCCGGCTCGGCCCATCATAAGCGAAGCAGGGACGCAGATGCGGGATTCGCGCGCCGGGGCGCCAGGCCGGCCATGACCGTCTTCATCATCCGCCGGCTGGTGCAGAGCGGCTTCGTGCTGCTGGTCACCTCGATCCTCGTCTTCCTCGGCGTCTATGCCATCGGCAACCCGATCGAGATCCTGGTGCCGGCCGACGCCTCGCAGGCCGAGATCGCCCAGGCGGTCCAGTCGCTCGGCCTCGACCAGCCGCTGTGGCAGCAATACCTGACCTTTCTCGGCAACGCGCTGCATGGCGATCTCGGCCGGTCCTTCGTCTTCAACCAGCCCTCGATCAGCCTGATCTTCGAGCGGCTGCCGGCGACGCTGGAGCTGGCCTTCATCGCCCTGATGCTGTCGCTGGTGATCGGCATCCCGCTCGGCGTGCTGTCGGGGCTGAAGGCCGGCAGCCGCTTCGACCGCACGGTGATGACCGGGTCGATCCTCGGCTTCAGCCTGCCCAGCTTCTGGCAGGGCATGATGCTGATCATGATCTTCTCGGTCATGCTCGGCTGGCTGCCCTCGACCGGCCGCGGCGCCACCGGCGAGATCCTGGGCTTGCACACCAGCCTCGCCACCTGGGACGGTTTCACCCATCTGATCCTGCCGGCGATCAACCTGTCGCTGTTCAACGTCTCGCTGATCATCCGCCTGACCCGCAGCGGCATGCGCGAGACCCTGCCGCTCGACTTCGTCAAGTTCGCCCGCGCCAAGGGCCTGACCGAGCGGCGGGTGATCTTCGTCCATGTGCTGAAGACCATCCTGATCCCGATCGTCACCGTGGTCGGCATGGAGTTCGGAGGGCTGATCGCCTTCGCCACGGTGACCGAGACCATCTTCGCCTGGCCCGGCGTCGGCAAGCTGATCATCGACAGCATCATGCGGCTCGACCGGCCGGTGATCGTCGCCTACCTGCTGATCGTGGTCGCCATGTTCATCGTCATCAACCTGGTGGTCGACATCCTCTATTCGGTGCTCGACCCCCGCGTCCGGCTGTCCGACGCATGAGCGACGCCGTGATCCCCCGCAAGCCGCTGCTCGGCGATGGCATCCTGGCCCAGGCGCTGCACGGCATCCTCGACAGCAAGGCCGCGACCCTGGCCGCCATCGCCTGCCTGGTGCTGGTCCTGGTCGCCCTGTTCGCGGCCTGGATCGCGCCGCAGGACCCCTACGACCTCGCCTCGCTCAGCATCATGGACGGCCGCCTGCCGCCGGGCAGCGAGAGCATGGATGGTTGGACCTACTGGCTGGGCACCGATGCCCAGGGCCGCGACATGGTCTCGGCGATGCTGTACGGGCTGCGCACCAGCCTCAGCGTCGGCGTGCTGTCCGGCGTCTTCGCCTTGGCCGTCGGCACCACGCTGGGCCTCGTCGCCGCCTATTTCGGCGGCAGGATCGACACGCTGATCATGCGCGTCGTCGACCTGATGCTGGGCTTTCCGACCATCCTGGTCGCGCTGATGATGCTGGCCGTGCTGGGGCAGGGGGTGGGCAAGGTCATCCTGGCCCTGGTGGTGGTGCAATGGGCGTATTTCGCCCGCGCCGTCCGCGCAGCGGCGCTGGTCGAGCGCGGCAAGGAATATGTCGAGGCGGCGCAATGCCTGGGCCTGAGCAAGGCGCGCATCCTGTTCAGCCATTTGCTGCCGAACTGCCTGCCGCCGGTGATCGTGATCGGCACCATCCAGGTGGCGCATGCGATCGCGGCCGAGGCGACGTTGAGCTTCCTCGGCATCGGCCTGCCGATCACCGAGCCGTCGCTGGGCCTCTTGATCGCTAACGGCTACCAGGTGCTGCTGGCCGGGCTGTACTGGATCAGCGTGTTCCCCGGCCTGCTGCTGCTGGCGCTGATCTTCTCGATCAACATCGTCGGCGACCGCCTGCGCGAGGCGCTGAACCCCAGGCTGCAGAAGTGAGGGCTCGAACATGACCGCCCCCACGCTCAGCGTCGAGAACCTGCAGACGCATTTCTTCACCAAGGCCGGGGTGGTGCGCGCCGTCGACGGGGTGAGCTTCCGGGTCGACCGCGGCGAGGTGCTGGGGCTGGTCGGTGAATCCGGCTCCGGCAAGTCGATCACCGGCTTCTCCATCCTCGGCCTGGTCGATCCGCCGGGCCGGGTGGTCGGCGGCCGCATCCTGTTCCAGGGCGAGGACCTGGCGGCGCTGCCGGCGGAGCGGCTGCGGCAGCTGCGCGGCAACCGCATCGCCATGATCTTCCAGGACCCGATGATGACCCTGAACCCGGTGCTGCGGGTCGAGACCCAGATGGTCGAGACCATCCAGGCGCATGAGCGGGTGTCGCGGGCCGAGGCCGTGGCGCGCTGCCGCGACGCGCTGGGCCGGGTCGGCATCCCGTCGCCGGAGGAGCGGCTGAAGGCCTATCCCCACCAGTTCTCCGGCGGCATGCGCCAGCGCGTGGCGATCGCCATCGCCCTGCTGCACAAGCCCGATTTGATCATCGCCGACGAGCCGACCACGGCGCTGGACGTCACCATCCAGGCGCAGATCCTGGCCCAGGTGCAGACCCTGTGCCGCGAGACCGGCACGGCGCTGATCTGGGTCAGCCACGATCTGGCGGTGGTCGCCGCCTTGGCCGACCGGATCTGCGTCATGTATGCCGGCCGGGTGGTCGAGACCGGCACGGTCGACGAGGTGATCGACCGGCCGGCGCATCCCTACACGATCGGGCTGATCGGCTCGGTCCCCGGCGACCGGCCGCGCGGCGCGAACCTGTTCCAGATCCCCGGCATGGCGCCGTCGCCGCTGTCCCTGCCCGAGGGCTGCGCCTTCCGGCCGCGTTGCGGCCGCGCTACGGACGCCTGCATGGCGGCGCCGGCGGCGACGCGGCTGGCCGACCGCGAATTCCGCTGCTTCCACCCGCAACTGGGAGCGCCGGCATGACCGCCCCCCTGATCGAGGCCGCCGGCCTGGGCAAGCGCTTCACCAAGCGCCTCGACTATGCCGAGAAGGCGGCGCGCTTCCTGGGCGCCAAGGTCGAGGAGCGGACGGTGCACGCCGTCGACGGCGTCGACCTGGCGGTGGCGCCGGGCGAGGTGGTCGGGCTGGTCGGCGAATCCGGCTGCGGCAAGTCCACGCTGGGCCGGATGATGGCCGGCATCCTGCCGAAGAGCGACGGCGCGATCCGCTGGCGCGGCCGGGATGTCGACGGCCTGGCCGGCGACGCCGCGCGCGACGCCCGGCTGAAGGCGCAGATGATCTTCCAGGATCCCTTCGCCTCGCTGAACCCGCGCAAGCGGGTGCGCGACATCATCGGCGAGGCGCCGCGGGTGCACGGGCTGGTGCGGCGGCGCGAGGCCGACGGCTATGTCCAGGAGGTGATGCGCCGGGTCGGGCTGGACCCGGCCTATCGCGACCGCTTCCCGCACCAGTTCTCCGGCGGCCAGCGCCAGCGCATCGGCATCGCCCGGGCCCTGGCGGTGAAGCCCGACTTCCTGGTCTGCGACGAATCCATCGCCGCGCTCGACGTCTCGATCCAGGCCCAGATCCTGAACCTGTTCCTGGAACTGCGGCAGGATCTGGGCCTGACCTACCTGTTCATCAGCCACGACCTCGGCGTGGTCGAGCACATCAGCGACCGGGTGGTGATCATGTATCTCGGCCGGGTGGTCGAGACCGCGGCGACTGCCGAGCTGTTCGACCGGCCGCAGCACCCCTACACCGTGGCGCTGCTGAACGAGGTGCCGCGCCTCAGCAACCGCAAGCGCAAGTTCGAGACGATCAAGGGCGAGATCCCGTCGCCGCTGCACCCGCCCGGCGGCTGCCATTTCCACCCGCGCTGCCCGATGGCGACCGACCGCTGCCGCAGCGAGCGGCCGGCGCTGCGCCCGGTCGCACCCGGCCACCAGGCCGCCTGCCACCTGATCTGAGGCGCCCGAACGCGCCGGTGAACGAAACAGAGGAGAGCACGATGTCGACGATGCGGATGCTGGCCCGGACGATATTTCTTTCTTGTCCCCCCTCCCCGGGGGGGGGGGGGGGGGGGGGGGGGGGGGGGGGGGGGGGGGGGGGGGGGGGGGGGGGGG
>NZ_JASATH010000182.1:0-17188 GCF_038440215.1 Inquilinus sp. OTU3971
GGGGCGATCCCGGCCTCGCCGTGCGGCCGGCCGAGGCGCTGGGCCGCGGCGACCTCGACCGGTTCCAGATCGTCGAGGGCCAGGTGCAGCGGGCGGCGCTGGTGCGCGGCCGCGCCTACCTCAATTTCGGCACCGACCCGCGGCAGGATTTCACCGTGACGGCGGAGCCGGATCTGGTCCGCCGGCTGGAAGCGATCGGGCAGGATCTGGCGGCGCTGCAGGGCCGGCGCATCCGGGTGCGTGGCTGGCTCGACTGGTCGGGCGGGCCGCGCATCGTCCTGGTCCGGATCGAGCAGATCGAGAGGCTGGATTGATGATTCGTCGTGACCTGCTGCTCGGACTGATGGCGGCGCCGCTGCTGCCCCGCTTGGCCCAGGCCGACACGCCCGAGGCGCGGGAGATCTGGGCGGCCTTCGGCGGGCCCTACGCCGCCCCGGCGCTGCGCGACCATGTCGCCCGCATCGCCCAGCGGGTGGCGGATGCCGAGACCGGCGGCCGCCTGCGGGTGACGGTCGAGCTGCTCGATTCCGACCAGGTCAACGCCGCGGCCCTGCCGGACGGCCGCCTGCTGGTCGCCCGCGGCCTGCTGGCCCTGGCGCGCAGCGAGGCCGAGCTGGCCTCGGTGCTGGCGCATGAGATCGGGCATGTCGTCGCCGGCCACGCCAGGTCGCGCGCGGCGCGGCCGCCGGTCGACCCGGCGGTCGCCGGGCTGGCCGAGATCCAGGCCGAGGCCGAGTTCGACCGGGCGCAGGAGCAGGAGGCCGACCGGATCGGCATCGCGGCCCTGGCCCGGGCCGGCTACGATCCCGCGGCGGCGCCGGCCTTCCTGGCCCGGCTCGGCGCCGCCCAGCGCCTCGCCGCATCCCTGTCCGGCCGGCCGGAGCTGGCCACGGCGGCGATCAGCGGCGGCGACCATCCGGAGACGGCGGAGCGGATCGCGGCGGCCCGGGCGCGGGCAGCGGCGCTGCCGCCCGGCGAGACCGGGGAGGCGGCCTGGCTCGACGCCGTCGACGGCCTGCCCTGGGGCGAGGGTGCCGGCCAGATTCCGATCCGCGGCCAGGCGGTGATCGACCCCGCCGCCGGCTTCCGCTGGGATGCGCCGCCGGGCGTGGCCCTGCTGCGCCAGCGCCAGCGGGTGATGGGCATCGGCCCGGATGATTCGCTGATCCTGTTCGACCATCTGTCGCAGCCGCGGGCGCTGGCGGCGCGGCTGTTCCTGGAGCGGGTCTGGGGCCGCAGGGCAGGGGGCGTGCAAAGCGTCGGCGCCGGCGATCTCGGCGGCTTCCCGGCCGCCTGGGGCGTCGCCGGGCTGGCGATCGGTGCCGACCGATGGGAGGCGCTGCTGGTGGTGATCGAGACCACGCCGGAGCGGCGCGACCGCTTCAACGTCCTGACCCGGGCCGGCAGCCCGGCCGCGGCGCCGATGCGCGGCGCGGTCGAGAGCTTTCGCAGGATCGGCGCGGCCGAGGCCGCCGCGGTGCGGCCGCGCCGACTCGCCGTCGTCACGGTGCGGCCGGGCGACACCGTGGCCGGTCTCGTCGGCCGGATGCGGGTGGAGGCGGCGGAGGCGCAGTTCCGGCTGCTGAACGATGGCGCCGGCGACGAGATCCGGCCGGGGACAAGGGTCAAGTTGATCGTGGAGTGATCACGTAGGTTGGGTTCGCGACCGCGAACCCAACCTACGAAGCGCTATTCCTCCAGGAACAGCTCCTCCGGCTGGGCGACGCGGCGGGAGATCGAGGCGCGCAGCTTGGTCAGGGCCCGGTGCTCGAGCTGGCGCACCCGCTCCTTGCTGACGCCGAGCTGGCGGCCCAGCTCTTCCAGCGTGGCGCCGCTGTCGCGCAGCCGGCGCTGGCGGATGATGGTCTGCTCGCGCGGGCTCAAGGCGCCGATCGCCTCGGCCAGCCAGCGCGAGCGGGTGACGTTGTCGCGCAGGCCGATCACCACCTCCTCGGGCGAGGGGCGGGTGTCGGCCAGCAGGCCCTGCCAGTCGTCCTCGCCATCCTCGGAGATCGGGGCGTTGAGCGACTGGTCGGAGGCCGATAGCCGCATCTCCATCGCCTCGACATCGGCGACGTCGACCCGCAGCTCGGTGGCGATCCAGTCGCGGCCGGCCTGGGTCAGGCCGGACTGGCCGCCGGCGTTCTCGATCTTGGCGCGCAGCCGCCGCAGGTTGAAGAACAGCGACTTCTGCGCCGCGGTGGTGCCGGTGCGGACGATCGACCAGTTGCGCAGCACATAGTCCTGCATCGCCGAGCGGATCCACCAGGCGGCATAGGTCGAGAACCGGACCTCGCGGTCGTGCTCGAACCGGGCGGCGGCCTGCATCAGCCCGACATTGCCCTCCTGCACCAGGTCGCCGATCGGCAGGCCGTAGTTGCGGAAGCGCGACGCGGTGGCGATGACCAGGCGGGTATAGGCCCGGACCAAGGCGTGCAGCGACGGCTCGTCATGGTCCTGGCGCCAGCGCCGGGCGAGCTCGAACTCGGTCTCGCGCGACAGCAGCGGCTCGCTCATCGACGATTTGATGAACTTCAGGTTGGCGCGCTGGGTCTCGGGATCGTCGAGATGCGGCATGAACGCCCCCTCTTCGGCCGGACGACGCCGCGGATCCGTCCCGCGACTTCGATAGACGAACACCCTCCCGCATGACGGCGTTCCCTCGCCGGGCGAGAGCTTGTCCCTTCGTCTAGGAGTTCGTCGGACAGGGGCGGTTTGTTACGTGGCGGAGCCGGCTCTCAAGCCTCGACGATCTCGGCCAGGGTCCCGTCCGGGTCGAACAGGCCGCAGGCCAGGCGGCCGCCGCGGCCGCAGCCGGAATCGAGCGTCACCGCCATGCCCTCGAGCTGCAGCCCGCCGCCCGCCGGGTCGTGGCCGCGGATCAGGCGGCGGAAGCCGCCATAGGGCTCGCCGAGGCCGGCGAAACCGGCGGCGGACCACCAGAAGGCGTCGCCCTGGGCGGCGAGCGGCCGGCTCGGGTCGATGCCGGCGCTGACGAACAGGATGCCGTCATCCTCGGTGAAGGCGGCCCGGCGCAGCGCGGCGTAGAGCGCGTTGTGGCCGGGGGCGGCGCGGATCGATTCGCGCAGCCCGTTGGTCCAGCGGGTCAGCCGGACGGCGCCTTCGCGCGCCGCGGCCATGCCCTCCTCGGGCCGGCCGCCATAGGCGCGCAGCGTGCCCTCGACGCCCTGCGCCAGCATCCAGCGCAGCACGTCCTGCGGGTTCGGCGCGAATTGCAGCTGCAGCATCTTCTGCCACATCTCCTCCTGCGCCCCGCGCAGGAAGACGACGTCCTCGGCCAGCACGAAGGGGCGGGCGATCAGGGCCCGCCGCATCGACAGCACCTCGTCGACCAGCGCATGCAGCCGGTCGGATCGGCCGATCAGGTTGCCGAGATAGACCAGCCGGTCGCCGGGCTGGAACCGGGCGGCGACATGGTCGTGCAGCACGGCCAGGCGGTCGACCTCGCCATGCACGGCACCCACGGCCCAGATCCGCTTCGGGCGGCCGAGCCGGGCGAATTTCTCGGTGTCGCGGGTCACGCGGAGAGGAAGGGATCTGTCATCTGCATGGCATTTTAGCGGCTCGCCCCGGTGAAGCCAGCCCCTTCGGCCGGGGCCGGACCCCGGACATGGAAAAGGCGGCCCGAAGGCCGCCTGTTTTCCGAATTGAGTGGCCTGCCGCGCTTCGCGCTGCTTGAGGCCAGTCTGCGAAGAAGGCGGGCTCAGGCCGCCTTCTTCAGCACCTGCTCCAGCTTCTGGGTCGCCTTGACCTCGTCGATCTTCTCGACCGCGGCCAGCTCCCGGGCCAGGCGCTCCAGCGCCGCCTGGTAGATCTGGCGCTCGCTGTAGGACTGTTCCGGCTGGTCGGTGGCGCGGTGCAGGTCGCGCACCACCTCGGCGATCGACACCGGGTCGCCGGAGTTGATCTTGGCCTCGTATTCCTGGGCCCGGCGGCTCCACATCGTCCGGCGCACGCGGCTGCGGCCGGTCAGGGTCTCCAGCGCGGTCTTGATCCGGTCCTTCGACGACAGCTTGCGCAGGCCCGACTTCTTGGCCTTGCCGACAGGAACCTTGAGCGTCATCCGCTCCTTCTCGAAGCTGATGGCATACAGCTGCACGGTCATGCCGCTGATGCTGTGCGTCTCGAGCGCCTCGATGCGGCCGACGCCATGCGCCGGGTACACAACGTAGTCGCCGACGTCGTACTCAAGTTCCTGAGCCATGTCTGCCAATGGAGTCACCCTCTGTGGTCGGACCCAGTGGGCGGAGACCGCTACGGCCGCCACCCCGCGCGCTTCGCCGCGCCGCAACCCACGTCAACATCCGCACCGAAACAGAGACGCAGAAATCGATTCCGGCCCGCATGTGGTGGGTCGGAAGTGGTCGTCAGCACCGGGAATGTAACACGTACTATAATACGTTGCGCTTCCGATATGAAGGCCGAGCCCGCCCTGACATGACGCTTTTTTTGCAATGCAGGCCGGCGGACTCGGCGAATCGTCAATTGCCTTCGCCCGGAGTCGCGCTGAAATGCTCGGCGAATTTGTTCTCGACCCCCTTCCAGGAGTCGGCGTCGGGGGGGGCGTCCTTCTTGCGCGTGATGTTCGGCCAGATCGTGGAGTATTCGCGGTTCAGCTCGCCCCATTTTTCCGCGGCTTCGGCCTCGGTGTCCGGCTTGATCGCCTCGGCCGGGCATTCCGGCTCACACACGCCGCAGTCGATACACTCGTCCGGGTGGATGACCAGCATGTTTTCGCCCTCGTAGAAGCAATCCACGGGGCAGACTTCGACGCAATCCGTGTACTTGCACTTGATGCAAGCTTCACCCACCACATAGGCCATACTTAGTTTACTCCGGATCTCCATTGGCGGCCGCCGGGGCGCCATTGCGGGCAAGCACACGACGGCGGGCAACGCCGCTATCCGCGTCCGAGACGAATAGAAGCGCTGCGACTCGCCGCATCAGATTGGCTTCGAGGTCGTCGACTTTACCATCCGCGAGGATCACATCCCACAGCATTTCCACAATGCGGATGCGCGCCGGCTCGTCGCAATGCTCACGGATGGTGTGGGTCAGGGCGTGCCAGGACACGGCGCCGTCGCTGGCCCGCTCGGCATCGGTGCCGAGCTGCGCCGCCTCGAACGGGCCCAGCCGGAAGCGCCAGGCCAGCAGCGTCTGGATGCGCTCGCGCTCCGGCTCGTCCAGCGAATCATCGACCCGGGCGGCTTCCATCAGCAGCGCGGCGACGGCGCGGCGCAGCGTGGCGTCGTCGGGGATCGGCCGGGCGGTGGCGCCGCGGGCCCAGTCGAGAATGTGGTCCAGCATCGCCAAGATCTAGTCGCTGCCGCCCTTCGGCGGAAGGGCCCGGCGGTCGCGGCCGGTCGGGCGGGGGCCGCCGGACGTGGGCAGCGCCGCCTCCGGCGTCGGCGGCCGCAGGTCGCGGTACAGTGTCTGCGCCTCGCTGGCCGGGCCGCGGCGCTCGGCCAGGGACACGATCTCGATCACCCGGATGTGCCGGCCCTGGACGAAGGTCAGCACCTGGCCGGGACGGATTGCCGCATGTGCCTTCTGGGTCGGCACGCCGTCGATGCGGATGCCGCCGCCGGCGCAGACCTTGGCCGCCAGGCTGCGGGTCTTGAAGAAGCGCGCCTGCCACAGCCACTTGTCGAGGCGCGGGCGATCGGTGTCGCGCTCAGCCATTGCGGCGGAGCAGGGCGAGTTTGGCAAAGGGGCTGTCGGCGCTGGCCGCTGCCGGCCGCGGCGCCTGCGGCCGCTTCGCCCTCACCGGAACATAGGTCACGCGTCCCTCGTCATCCTGGGTCGGCCGATACCCGGCCGCCTGCAGGATAGCCGGGATTTCGGCGACGGTGCAGCCGACGATCGGCGCCAGCGCCGGGTCGGCGGTCAGCCCGCCCTGGCGGCGGCGCGATTCGGCGGCGTCGCGCAGCGCGTCGATGCGGTCGAGGCGGATCCGCCGCGGGCCGCAGGGCACGAAGCCGGCCAGGTCCAGCGCCGCGGAATCCTGGCCCTCTTCGGCCAGCACCGAGATCCGGGCCGGGGCGGGCAGGGCGGCCGGCAGCGGCCGGCCGGCGGCGACGGCGCCCAGCAGCACGCGCAGGCCGGTGGGCCGCGGCTTCAGCATCGGCGCCAGATAGACATGGCTCGGCCCGAATCGCACGCCGAAGCCGGACAGCTGCCTGCGGTCGGCCGCGGTCAGGGCATGGATCAGCCCGTCCAGCGCCCGCCGCGGCAGCAGCCCCAGCCCCTCGACCAGCTGGAAGGCGATGCCGCGGGCGGCGCCGGTCAGCGCCGCCTCGCGCAGCCGCAGCAGGGGTTGAAGCTCGCGCGCGACATGGTCGGCCAGGAAGCGGGTCAGCCGGGCCGCCACCCGGTCGCGGCCGGCGCCGTCCAAGAGGTCGGTGTCGCGCGCCCTCGCGGCAGGGGCCAGCGGCGACGGGCCGGCGGCGATCCGGCCGATGCCGATGCCGCGCCAGGACAGGACGCCGTCGGCGGCCAGGGCCAGATCCTCGTCCGGCGCCGCCTCCAGCTTGCCGACGCGGCCGGCGACCTCGTCCTTCAGCGCCCGCCGCGCGGCGCTGCGGATCGCCTTCAGGTCGTCATCCTCGATGGTGGCGTCGGGATAGAAGGCGAAGCCCTCGATGCTGCCGACATGCTCGCCCTCGACCAGCACCTCGCCCTGGGCATTGACCGCGGCCAGCAGCTCGCCGCCCGCCTTCATCGACCGCACCAGCAGCGCGGTGCGGCGGTCGACGAAGCGCTGGGTCAGGCGCTCGTGCAGCGCGTCCGACAGCCGGTCCTCGACTGCGCGGGTGCGCTCCTGCCAATGGCCCGGATCGGCCATCCAGGCGCCGCGATGGGCGACATAGGTCCAGGTCCGGATATGGGAGATGCGGGCGACCAGCGCGTCGATGTCGCCTTCGGTCCGGTCCAGCCGGGCCACTTGCTCGGCCACCCAGTCGGTGTCCAGCCGCCCGGCCAGGCCGGTGGTGAGCTGGCGGAAGATCTGGCCCTGCATGCGGATATGGGCGTCGGACAGCACCTTGCGGAAATCCGGGATCTGGCACACCTCCCACAGCAGGCGCACCGCCGCCGGGTTGCGGGCCCGGCCGGTCAGCTCGGCGTCGCGCATCAGGAGGCCGAGCGACAGCTGGTCGTCGGCCTCGGACATGCGCCGCAGCTCCGGCCGCGTCGGCCGCCGCTCCAGGCTGCGCAGCAGGCCGAGCGGGCTGCGGAAGTCGAGCTCGGCGTTGCGCCACATCACCGTCTGCAGCGGGTCGAAGCGGTGGTTCTGGACCCGGTCGACCAGCTCCTCGTCCAGCGTGCCGGCCTCGTCGGTGGTGCCGAAGGTGCCGTTGGCCATGTGCCGCCCGGCGCGGCCGGCGATCTGGGCGATCTCGGTGGCGCGCAGCCGGCGCGGGAAGCGGCCGTCGAACTTGGTCAGCCGGGCGAAGGCGACATGGTCGATGTCCATGTTCAGCCCCATGCCGATGGCGTCGGTCGCCACCAGATAGTCGACCTCGCCCGACTGGTACAGCCCGACCTGGGCGTTGCGGGTGCGCGGGCTCAGGGCACCCAGCACCACCGCGGTGCCGCCGCGCTGGCGGCGCATCAGCTCGGCGATCTCGTAGACGTCGTTGGCCGAGAACACGACGATGGCGCTGCGCGGCGGCAGCCGGGTGAGCTTGCGCATGCCGGTGTGGGTCAGCTCGGAGAAGCGGGGCCGGGTCACGAACTCCGCCTCCGGCACCAGCTTGCGGATCAGCGGGCGGATCGTCTCCGCCCCCATCACCATGGTCTCGGCGCCGCCGCGGGCGTGCAGCAGCCGGTCGGTGAAGACATGGCCGCGCTCCGGATCGGCGCAGAGCTGGATCTCGTCGATGCCGAGGAAGGCGACCGGCCGGTCCAGCGGCATGCTCTCGACCGTGCACAGGAACCAGCGGGCGCCGGGCGGCACGATCTTTTCCTCGCCCGTCACCAAAGCGACATGCGCCCGTCCCTTGATCGCCACGATCCGGTCGTAGTTCTCGCGGGCGAGCAGCCGGAGCGGGAAGCCGATCATGCCGCTCGCATGGCCGAGCATGCGTTCGATGGCGAGATGGGTCTTTCCGGTGTTGGTCGGGCCGAGCACGGCCGTGAGGCGCGGGCGATCACCAGCGAGATACATAAGCGACAATTGAACGCTGCCGGGCGCTAATGCAAGACTGCCGCCCCGCCTGCGGTGCGGGCGGCCATTGGTCGCAACGATATTTGCCAGAGGCTCCGGTCGGATAGACGGAGGACATACGATGCGCACGCTCTCCCTGTTTGCCGCCGGCATCGCCGCCTGGGTCCTCCTGCCGGCCGCCGCCCAGGCGCAGGCGACGGCGGAGGGGGCCGACAAGATCCGCCTCGGCCTCAAGGACTGGATCGCCACCCATCTGGCCACGGCCGACAAGTCGGTGGTGTTCAACTTCCAGGGGCCGATCACGGTCGAGCCCCAGGGCAAGTTCTACAAGGCGGTGATCCCGAAATCGGAGGTGCTGTTCACCACCGAGGGCGACACCGCCCGCCTGGCCCTCGACCCCGTCGAGCTGGTGCTGACGCCGCTGGAGAACGGCTGGCTGGACACGGTCGCGACCATCCCTTCGACCTACCGGGTGGTCCCGGACAAGGACGACGAGGGGGTCGAGGTGACGATCGGCGCGCAGGCGCTGCGCGGCATCTTCGCCCCGCAGTACCATGCGTTCATGTCGCTGGACGGCAAGCTGGGCCAGATCACTGCCCATTCGCTGAACCCGGCCGAGGCCAAGGGCGCGTTCAAGATCGACGGGCTGGCGCTGGCCGGCGACAGCAAGGCGGTCGGCCCGGACACCTATGACAGCACCGGCAGCGTCACCCTGTCCGGCGTCTCCTTCCTCGACGAGACCGGGGCGCAGGTCCTCCGCCTCGACGGCGCCACGCTCGAGGCCAAGGCGGCGGCGGCCGACATGGCGGCGGTGCGCGCCTTCAGCGACAAGCTGACGGATCTGCAGAAGCGCTACCCGCCGCAGGCCGACGGCGAGATGCCGAAGGAGTTCCTGACCGAGCTCGGCCGCGTGTTCCAGGGCACGCCGAAGCTGTTCGACGATCTGGACTTCAGCTACGGGCTGACCGGGGCGGAGGTCACGCCCGGCGAGGCCGATGTCGAGAAGGTGACGCTGGCCTCCGCCGGCTTCGGCGTCGGCCTCGCCGGCCTGGCCAAGGACGCCTCGACCTTCCGCATCACGTTCGACCTGGCCCAGCTCGGCATCCAGCCGCTGCCGGAATTCGGCCAGTTCGTCCCGCACAGCGCGACCATCGACCTGGCGCTGACCAACCTGCCGAACCAGGCGCTGCTGCAGGCGCTGACCGGCATGCTCGACAGCTCGGCCACGCTCGGCCCCGACCAGGCGGCGGAGATCGCGGTCGCGCAGCTGCAGCAGGCGGTCATGAACGGCAACGGCGCGCTCGAGATCCGGTCGTTCAAGGCCGCGTCGCCGCTGACCAGCATCGACCTGACCGGCACGCTGCGGCCGAACGCCAAGGCGCCGCTGATGATGACCGGCGACGCCATGCTGGTGGTCACCGGGCTGGACGCCGCGCTGGAGGTCGCCAAGGCCACCCCGGACGGGCAGGAGATGGTGCAGGGGCTGACCGTGCTGCAGACCATGGGCGCGCAGGACACGGTCGACGGCAAGCCGGCCCGCACCTACAAGCTGGTGGTCGGCGAGAACGGCGACATCCTGCTGAACGGCACCGATCTGAAGCCGCTGCTGGGCATGCGCTGAGGCGTGGCCGCGAATTCGCAATGGGGGAGCGAAGCATGAAACGGTCGATCTGCATCCTGCTGGGCACGGCCCCGCTCTGGCTTGTCGGCAGCGCCCTGGCCCAGACGACGCCGGATGCCGCGGGGCTGCGCGACGGGCTGAACGAGATGCTGAAGCCGATTCTGGCCATCCAGGTGCAGCAGCAGCCGCTGTTCACAGGGCCCGTCACGGTCGAGCAGGGCTCGGGCGGCACCACCGTGGTGTTCCCGGGCATCGACCTGACGCTGAAGGGATCGCAGGACAAGGGGCCGAAATCGGTGGCGCTGCGCTGCGATGCCCAGACCTACCGCGCGGCCTCGACCGGCGCCGCCACCTGGCGGCTCGAGAGCGACGAGCCGATGAACTGTGTTGCCGAGCCGGAGGGCGAGGCCAAGGTCACGCTGACCAGCCGGGCCTTGCGGGCGCATTTCGTGGTCGATCTCGGCCAGAAGCTGTTCACCGAAGGCGAGTGGCGGGTCGAGGGCACCGTCATCACCCAGGACGGCCAGCCCGGCAAGGTCACGATCGACGCCCTGTCCGCCAGCAGCCAGATCCGGCCGGCCGCCGACCCGGCCCGGCACGATGTCGCCTTCAAGATGGAGGCCAGCGGCCTCAGCGCCTTCGACGAGAAGGGGGTCGAACGCTTCACCCTCGGCCACACTGTCTATGACGCGACCATGGACGGCATGGATGTGCAGCGGGTCATGGCCACCACCGGCGAGGTCCTCGGCGTCTATGCCGAATTGATCGAGACGGTCACCGCAGCCGAAGGGACCGTGCCCGATCCGAAGCAGGCGGCCGGTATGCAGGCCGATGTGATGGCGAAGCTGATGGACCCGATGAAGCGCATGATGGCTGCCTATGGCACCGGCGGCGAGTTCGGGGCGACGGTCACGGATCTGCGGGTGAAGGCGCCGGAGGTCCAGGTGACGATCGACCGGCTGCGCCTCGGCGAGGGCTATGACGGTGCGGGCAGCCCGAAGGGGACGGGCATGATGGAGATCGACATGGCCGGCCTGGCGCTGGCGCCGAAGCCGCCCTTCGTCGAGTGGATCCCGACCGACGCCACGATCCGGCTCGACGCCAGCGGCATTCCCTGGGCGGAGGTCGGAACCGCCTACATGAAGGTGATCGACGCCTCGGCGATCCAGATCGAGAAGCCGGAGGAGGCCCAGCAGCAGATGGCGCAGGCGATGATGGAGATCGGCGGCATCCTGCGCCGGGCCGGCAGCCGGCTCGACCTCACCAGCTTCACCATCACCGCCCCCGAGGCGGCGATCAATCTCGGCGGCGCGGTGCAGGGCAAGGATGCGGCCGCGCATGGCGTGACCGCCGACCTCGACCTGCGCATCGTCAATCTCGACGGCTTGATCAAGTTCCTGCAGGGCATGCCGGACGGCGCCGAGGCGGCGGCCGGGCTGTCGATGGCGCAGGTGATGGGCCGCCAGGCCACCACCGATGCCGGCCTTCCGGCGCGGGACTACGACATCGTCGTCGACGATGCCGGCAAGATCCTGGTCAACGGCACCGACCTGGCCGCGCTGATGCCGAAGCAGTAGCCGCCGATCCGGAGGGGGAGCCATCATGCGTCGTCTCGGGCCGATCCTGCTCGGCACCATCCCCCTCTGGCTCGCCGGCGCGGCCCTCGCCCAGGCGACGCCGGAGGGGGCGGCCGCGCTGCAGAAGGGTCTGACGGCGATCACCGCGCCGCTGGAGGCCGGCCGCGACGGCGACGCGCACTGGGAGGGGGCCTGGGTGGTCGAGCCGGACGGCGCCAGCTACCAGGTGACATGGCCGGCCCTGTCGGGCAGCCTGAAGGAAGGCGGCACGGCAGGCCCGCGCTCGGCGCGGTTCCGATGCGCGCCGGACCGCAGCGTGGCCACCCGATTGTCCGAGGGCGTCTATCGGCTGCACAGCGCAGCGCCATCCGACTGCGTGCTGAAGACCGGCGAGAGCGGCCGGTCCTTCCGCTTCACCAGCCGGACCCGCCGTGAGGACAACGTCGTCGATCTGGCCCAGGGTGCCTTCACCGAATGGTCGGCGACGGAAGAGGACATGACGATCCAGGCCAGCGGCGATCCCGCGACGCCGCTGATGTCCGCCGCCCGGCTGGAATCATCCGGTCGGGGCACGCCCAGCGGCCGTCCCAGCCGCCGCGACCTGGTCGTGCGGTCGACTGTCGAGAACCTGCGCCTGGCCGGTCTCGATGGGATCGGACGCTTCACCGCGTCGCGGATCGAGAGCGAAAAGCACCTGTTCGACTACGCATTCGAGGGCGTGGTGAAGCGAACCGTGGAAACGATGCGCATGGTCGACCTGCTCGAAGACCAGCAGCGCGATCCTGCTTCGACGCAGATTCCGATCCAGGCGCTTCTGTCGTTTGCCCAGGCGGCCGGGAGCTACGGCGATCGCTTCCGCTCCAGCACGACCTATTCCGACTACCGCGCAACAGTCCCGGGCGGGTCGTTCGGCATCGAGACGCTGGGCTGGGACATCGACGCAGAGGGGATCGGCAGCGAATCCGGCAGCGGTCGGACAACGCTGAGACTGTCGGGGCTGTCGCTCGGTTCGACGCCATCCGTCGCCGAGTGGACTCCGCATGACATCACCCTCGCGGTGGCGGTGTCGGCCGTGCCCTTCAAATCGCTGCTCCAGATGATCGAGTCGGATCCCACGCCGGCGGTCATCCCGCGGCTCGCCGCCTTGCTCGGCCAGGCCGGAAGCCGCCTGGAGATCGAAACCGCGCAGCTGCGGACGGCACAGGGCTCGCTCGACCTCCGCGGCTCGCTCCGGGCGGATGCAGCCGCCGCTCGTGGCGTCACCGGTGCCGCGACGGCACGCCTGACCGGGCTGGCGCAGCTGGTGGCATTTCTGCGCTCGCGGCCGCAGACGGCGCGGACGGCGGATCGCGTCGCCGCGCTCGAGGCCATGGGCCGCGCCGTCGACCTTGGTGCCGAGACCACCGCGCGGGACTACGACATCGAACTCGGCGGCAAGCCGACGCTGCTGGTGAACGGCGTCGACCCCACCGTGATCCTGCAGGATGCGAGACCCTAGGCCGATTTCTCGAGACGGCAGCCGCGGCGTCGCCGCGTGCCGGAAAGGACGGATTGTGCGTCGCCTTGTTTCGATCCTGCTTGGCACTGCTCCCCTCTGGCTGGCCGGGGCCGCCCTGGCCCAGGCGACGCCGGACGGCGCCGCCGCGCTGCAGAAGGGCCTGACCACCATCCTGACCCCGACCCTGGCGACCCCAGGACTGGGCGAGCCGATCTTCGAGGGCGGCTGGACGGTCGAGCCGGACGGGGCGGGTTACCGCGTCACCGGCCCCGCCTTGTCGCTGGCGCTGCGCGACGATGCCGACGGCCGCAAGCGGGTGGTGCGGATCCGCTGCGACGGCGACCGCTACACCGCCACGGCGGGGGAAGGGGCGGTCACCCGCCTGCATGGCGAGACCCCGGTCCGCTGCGAGATCCGGCCGGGCGGCGGCGAGCCGCCGGTGCTGTTCACCAGCCGCAGCCGCCGCGCCGAGCTGACGGTCGACCTCGCCGCGTCGCTGCTGACCGCCTCGGCCGACGAATCCGAGGGCGTGACGGTGACCGAGGACGGCGAGATTCAGCTCGCCGTGCATCGGCTCAGCCTGACCAGCGCCACCACGCCGCGCCCCGGCTCGACGCAGCAGGACATCGCCCTGCAGGTCGAGGCGGAAGGCCTGTCCGCGGGCGATCCCGCGGCCGGCGACGGCGTCACCCTCGGCCGGCTGCGCTATGGCGGGCGGCTGGAGGATGTCGACGCCGCGGCGCTGCGCGACCGGGTGTGGCGGCTGATCGCCTTCACTCTCGACGCCGCCCGGCGCGACCCCCAGGCGCCGCAGCCGCCGAATGCCGGGCGCAAGCTGGACGCGCTGCTGCGGCAGGTGCAGGGCCTGATCGGCAGTGCCTCGCAGACCCATCTGGAGCTGACCGATCTGCAGGGCAGCGGCGACGACACCACGGCCGGCTTCGAGTCGCTGACCGTCAGCAGCGGTTATAGCGGCCTGGACCGCGCCGCTCCCGGCCGCGGCCTGGGCGGGGACGTGACCCTGGATCTTCGCGGGCTGAAGGTCGCGGATGCGCCGACCAAGCCGGAGCCTGGGGCTCTCACGATCGACGGGGTGCAACTCGCGGCCACCCTGACTCCGGCTGCCGGGAAACCGACGGCCGGGGCGACGCTGTTTCTGAATGTCGACGGGCTGGCCTTCGCCCTGACCCAGGACCCCGGCGCTGCCGCGCCGGACACGCAGTTCAACCTGGACAATGCCCATTACGCCCTGGCGGCCGACGGCCTCGACATCCCTGGCCTGATCGCCGTCATCGGCGGATTCCAGACGATGGTGGCGAAGCATGGCGACGACGAGCCGCCGCCGGCGGAGCTGTCGCCCTGGTTCGCCCGGGTCCGGACGACGATCGCCGCGCTGTCGCAGTACAAGGCCGGGATCGGCCTGAGCGGCCTGCGCGTCCGCTCGCCCTATGCCAATGTCGCGATCGGCAACATCGCCTACAGCGAGACCTATGCCGGGCTCGACGGCGACCAGGCGGGCTACGGCCTGCATCTCGGCATGGACGAGCTGACGCTCGACCCGGGCCTGCCCTTCGGCGACTGGGTGCCGCGCCGGGCCCGGATCGACATCGCGCTGAAGGATGTCCCCAGCCGCTCGGTCCAGGCGCTGTTCTGGGACGGCGTCGAGGCGGCGATGCAGGCCGAGATCCGGCGTGAGGGCGACTCGTCGCTGCCGGACGGCGATCAGGCCTTCGCCCAGGCGATGCAGCGGATCGCCGACCGCCTGCTCGCCTCCGACGCCCGCCTGTCGATCGACAGCTTCAGCATCACCGCCCCGAAGGGCGCGATCGACCTCGGCGGCGGCGGCACGGTGGACCCGCAGGCGGCCTTCGGCGTGACCGCGCAGGCGACGCTGCGGATCGCGGGGCTCGACGATTTCGTCAAATTCCTGCGGACCCAGCCCGATGGCGCGGACGCCGCCGCCGGCATCACCGTCTTCCAGCTGCTGGGGCGCCAGGCAAAGACGGCGGACGGCAAGCCGGCGCGCGACTACGACTTCGTGGTCGATCCCGGCGGCCGCATGCTGATCCACGGTACCGACCTCGCCGCGCTGATGCCGAAGCAGTAACGGCCGCAGGCGAGAGCTGCCACGTCAGGGGTTGCGGCCCGCACCCGCTTTGCCCATATCGGGCGGCGACACCGAAGACCCACCGGACCCCCGAGAATGGACCAGCAGAAGACCGACGAAACCCTGACCTTCCAGGCCGAAGTCAGCCGCCTTCTCGATATCGTGGCGCATTCGCTGTACAGCCAGAAGGAGGTGTTCCTCCGCGAGCTGATCTCGAACGCGTCCGATGCCTGCGACCGGCTGCGCTACGCCGCGATCACGGCGCCCGAGCTGTCGGCCGGCGACGCCGACTACCGCATCACCCTGGCGGTCGACCCGGCCGCCCGCACCCTGACCGTCGCCGACAACGGCATCGGCATGGGGCGCGAGGAGCTGGTCGGCAATCTCGGCACCATCGCCCGGTCCGGCACCCGCGCCTTCATCGAGACGCTGTCGGGCGACGCCAAGAAGGATGTCGGGCTGATCGGCCAGTTCGGCGTCGGCTTCTACTCGGCCTTCATGGTGTCGCGCGAGGTCGAGGTGTTCTCGCGCAAGGCCGGCGAGGAGCAGGGCTGGCGCTGGGTCTCCGACGGCAAGGGGGCCTTCACTGTCGGCGCGGCCGAGGACGTCAGCCGCGGCACCCGCATCGTCATGCATCTGTCGGATGGCGAGGACGAGTTCCTGTCGCCGCTGCGGCTGCGCCAGATCGTCAAGACCCATTCCGACCACATCGCCATCCCGATCGTGCTGGTCGGCGAGGACGGCAAGTCCGAGACGCTGAACCGCGCCTCGGCGCTGTGGACCCGGCCCAAGGCCGAGATCACGGCGGAGGAGTACAAGGAGTTCTACCACCACGTCGCCCACGCCTTCGACGAGCCCTGGCTGACCGCGCATTGGAAGGCCGAAGGGGCGATCGAGTACAGCTCGCTGCTGTTCGTGCCGTCGACCCAGCCCTTCGATCTGTGGGAGCCGGAGCGCAAGCACCGCGTCAAGCTGTATGTCCGCCGGGTGTTCGTGACCGAGGCGGCGGAGGGGCTGATCCCGCCCTATCTGCGCTTCCTGCGCGGCGTGATCGACAGCGAGGACCTGCCGCTCAACGTCAGCCGCGAGATGCTGCAGTCGAACCCGACCGTGACCAAGATCCGGCAGGGCGTGACCAAGAAGGTGCTGGCCGAGCTCGGCCGCAAGGCCAAGGACGACGCCGAGGCCTACGGCAAGTTCTGGACCGCCTTCGGCGCGGTGCTGAAAGAAGGCATCTACGAGGACCGCGAGCAGCGCGATGCCCTGCTGCCGCTGCTGCGCTTCCGCTCGACCAAGGGCGACGGGCTGGTCAGCCTGGAGGAGTATGTCGGCCGGATGCGGCCGGGCCAGGACGAGATCTGGTACATCACCGGCGACGATGCGGCGGCGCTGGCCCGCTCGCCCCAGCTCGAGGGTTTTCGCGCCCGCGACGTCGAGGTGCTGCTGCTGACCGACCCGGTCGACGAGTTCGCGGTGCCCTCGCTCGGCGAATTCCAGGGCAAGCCGTTCAAATCGGCCACCCGCGGCGGCGCCGACCTGTCGAAGATCGAGGCCCCGGCCGAGGCGCCGAAACCCGAGGCCGGCGAGGGCATGGACGCGCTGGTCGCGGCGCTGAAGCTGGCGCTGGCCGATCAGGTCAAGGATGTCCGCGCCTCGCAGCGCCTGACCGACAGCGCCGTCTGCCTGGTCGCCGACGAGGGCGACACCGACCTGCACCTGGAGCGCCTGCTGAAGCAGCACCGGCGGGTCGACAGCAGCTCGAAGCGCATCCTCGAGGTCAATCCCGGCCACCCGCTGATCCGCCGGCTGGCCGAGCGCGCCGCGGCCCAGGACCCGGCGCTGGAGGATTGCGCCTTCCTGCTGCTGGACCAGGCCCGGATCATTGAGGGCGAGCCGTTGCCCGACCCCGCCGCCTTCTCCCGCCGCCTGGCCGACGCTTTGGTGCGGGGCCTGGCGGCTTAGCGGGTCTGTCGCCAGCCCCTCCCGCGCGGGAGGGGCAACCCATTGCTCTGTCGGCAGAAACACGATCGCAGTAGTATTACCGGCCTTGCGTGTTCATGCTATGTTCCATGAACAAGGCGCAGACCGATTCGGCGACGGAGGCCCCGGCCGCTCCGCAGGAGGAGCGGGCGGCGGATCTGTGCGTGGTGGCGGAGCTGGTCGAGATCCAGATGTCGATCGCCCGGGCGACGCAGCA
>NZ_JASATH010000183.1:0-16905 GCF_038440215.1 Inquilinus sp. OTU3971
CCCCCCCCCCCCATTAACCCCCCCCCCCCCCCCCTGGGGGGGGGGGGGGCAGGGGGAGGGGTCTGCGCGCGTCCGCGCGCGTATGAATGAGATCGTCTCCGTGATCACCGCCGCTGGCGTACCAACGCCGGCTTTGGCCCAGGAAACCCCCTCCCCCTAGCCCCCTCCCGCGAGGGGAGGGGGGACTCAAAAAACATCGATCGGGAGCAGGCACCGCGACCATCACAGGATCGGCGCGCCGTCATAGCCGGCCAGGAAACCGTCGATCTGCTGCGCCGCCATCTCGGCCCGCTTGCCCGGATCCTCGCCGTTCAGCTGGCAGGCCTGGATGGCATCGGAGATCGCCTTGTAGACCTGGGGCGGCACCCGCGGCTCGCCGCGGGCGGTCGGGAACACCTGCTCGGCGAAGGTCTTCATCGCGCCGCTGCCATAGGCCTGGGCGGCGGTGGCCTCGGCGAAGGCGGATTTGCGCGGCGGCATGTCGCTCTTGGCCTTGGTGCACCAGTCGGCGACGCGCTGCACCGAGCCCGGCTCCATCGACCCCAGCGCCCAGGCGCAGAACTTGCCCACCGCCTCGGTGTTGCGGCCATTGGCATTGGCGACGAAGGCCCAGCCGCCGGCCACGGTGCGGTCCTGCCCGCCCGGCGGCAGCGGCAGCTTGAACACGCCGTATTCGAAGTTGGGGTCGGCGTTGCGCAGGGCGCTGATGCCCCAGATGCCGACATTCTGCATGGCGCAGAAGCCGGAGCCGAGATTGGCGGCGATGTCGTTGGCGCCATAGCCCAGCGGCTTGCGCGGGGCGATGCCCTGGGCGACCGCGTCCTGCCAGAACTTCAGCGCGGCCCTGGCGGCGTCGGAGTTGAAGCCGCTCTTGCCGTCCTTGCCGACGATCTCGCCGCCGCCCTGCCACAGGAACGGATACCAGGTGAAGTTCTGGTAATAGCCGGGATTGGTCTCGAACAGGATGCCGAAGCGCTTGTCGTTGGTCAGCGTCTTCGCCACCTCCAGCAGCTGGTCCCAGGTCTTCGGGATGTCGGCCTCGCCCAGGCCGGCCTCCTTGAAGGCCTTGACGCTGTAGTAGATCGCCATCGGCTCGACCTCCATCGGCAGACCGAACAGGCCGTCGTCGACCAGCCGGGTGGCGATGGCGGTGTCGTAGTAGTCGGCGTGGGCCTCGGCCGCGACATAGGGGGCGAGGTCCAGCAGCGCGCCGCCATTGTGGTAGCGCAGGAAGTCGCCGGGGCTGATCAGGAAGATGTCAGGCCCTTCGCCGGCGGCGAAGGCGGTCTGCAGCTTGGTGCCGTTGATGTATTGCGAGGTCGGGATGTATTCCAGCTCGACCTTGGTCTCCTGGCTGTCGTTCCAGCCCTTCACCGTGTCCTGGAACCACTGCACCTGGCCGGGCACGGCGCCGCCCGGCGCGTAGAACTGCCAGAATTTCAGCGGCCCCTCCTGCGCCCGGGCGCGGGACAAATAGGGCATCGGCAGCAGGCTGCCGCCGACCAGGGCGGTGCTGGCGGCCAGGACGGTGCGGCGGCCGAGCGGGTGGCCGGGCGTGGTGGTGCCGTTGCGGCGGGTCATGGCGGTCCTCCCCTTGTCGCGACGCGATGCGTCAGCCCGGGCCTTCAGCCGGCCCGGCGGATCAGGCGAAGTCGCGGCTCGGCAGAACCGCTTGGATCGCGGTCGCCGCGACTTGTCTGAAACGTTTCAGAAAAGCTATCATCCGATCTGGCGCTTGGCAACGGCTTCGGGATTTCATGGCGACATTGCGGGACGTGGCGAACCGGGCCGGGGTGTCGATCGGCTCGGTCTCCGCGGTGATCAACCGGACCGCGCCGGTCAGCGCCGCGCTGCGCCTGCGGGTGATGGCGGCGATCGACGAGCTGGGCTATGCCCCGGACGGGGTGGCGCGCAGCCTGAAGACCGGGCGCACCCGCACCATCGGCCTGGTGATCCCGGACATCACCAACCCGCTGTTCGCCGCCCTGGCCGCCGCGATCGAGCGGGCCTGCGATGCCGCCGGCTACGCGCTGGTGCTGTGCGCCACCGCCGACGACCCGGAGAAGGAGCTGCGCGACCTGCGGCTGATGCGCACCCAGCGCGCCGACGGGCTGATCCTGGTGCTGAGCGGGGTCGAGCCCGGCAATGCCGAGGCGATCCGGCACCTCGTCACCATGCCGGCGGTGCTGGTCGACCGCACGCTGCGGGGTCTCGCCGATTTCGATTCCGTCACGGTCGACAACCGCGCCGCGGCGCGGCTGGCGGTCGAGCATATGATCGGCTGCGGCCACCGCCGCATCGGCATCGTCACCGGCCGGCCGGGGATCTCGATCTCGACCGAACGCTTCGAGGGCTATCGCGAGGCGCTGGCCGCGGCCGGCATTCCCCTTACCGAGGACCTCGCCGCCTGCGGCGACTTCCACATCGAGACGGCGATGCAGGCCACGGCTACGCTGCTGCAGCGGCGGCCGCGGCCGACCGCGATCTTCTCGACCAGCAACCTGACCACGATCGGGGTGATGCGGGCGATCGCCGAGCGGGGCCTGCGCTGCCCGAAGGATGTCTCGGTGGCGGGCATCGACGATTTCGAATGGAGCACGGCCTTCTCGCCGCGGCTGACCGCGGTGGTGCAGCCGGTGCAGGCGATCGGCGAGCGGGCGGTGGAATGCCTGCTGGCACGCCTCGCCGGCCCGCCCCCGGCCGAACCGGTGCGCGACGTGTTCGCGCCGGAGCTGGTGGTGCGCGATTCCTGCCGCGTCATCGGCTGACGCCTCGCCAAAGAACCGTCATGGCGAGCCCCGCAGGGGCGTGGCCATCCAGCAGCTCCGACCCCTGAAATTGCGATGACCATTCAACCAGGTGCGATTCTGCTGGCTTAAGTGTTCCTATTTTGTTCTAATGCAGGAATGGTCGATGCCATCCCAGCCGGGACTCCCTCCGCCGCTTCGCCGTCCACGGACGAGCGGGAGGCCGAGGTGCTGTCCGGGCTGACCAAGCTCGCTTTGGAGATGGCCCGGACCTTTCAGGCTCGAGGGCTCGCCGCCCTCGCCGCCGGCGATCTCGACCGCGCCGGCAAGGCCGAGACCCGCTTCAGCACCCTCTTCCTCGCCATCCGCCGTGCCGTCGCGCTCAAGCTCCGCCGGCGGCGGGAGCAGGCCGCCGCGTCGCCGGCCGCGGACGAGGCTCCGATGCTGTCCGAGCTGATGGAGCTCGCGGAGGAACTGGCCCGCGGCTTTCACGCCCAGGCCCTCGCCGCCCTCGCGGCCGACGATCTCGACCGCGCCGGGGAGGCAGAGACCCGCTTCAGCAGCCTGTTCCTCGGCATCCGCCGTGCGATCGCGCTCAAGGCCAGGCTGCGGCAGCAGCGGGAGCAGGCGCAGCGCGAGGCCGAACTCCGGCGCAAGGCCCGGCAGGATGAGACGGACGGCCGGCGCCACGCCGTCGCCCAGGGCGTCGCCGCTGCCATCGCCGCGGTTCCCGACCCCGAGGCCCGGGAGCAACTGACCGCCGAGCTCCGGGAAAAGCTGACCGAGGATGAGCGCATCGATGTCGACCTCGCCGACACCGCCTTGCCGATCGAGGCCCTGATCGCCAGCCTGTGCCGGGCCCTCGGCCTGCCGCCCCCCGGGACTCCTCCGGCCGGCGGGCCTGCAGCCGGCGGCCCCGCCGCCGCGGCGAAGTCCGGGGCCGATGATCCAGGCGCCGGCCCGAAGGGCGAGCGCCGCATGCACAGCCCCGCCGCCGGCGAGTCTTCAACCGGAACCGGCAGCCTGTCCCGGCACCGCCCGGGGACGACCGGCCGGCCGGCGGCACCGGCCCGCCCGCCACGGCCGCACCCGATCCTGCTCCGCCCCCGCGGGCCGCCCTGACCGGCCGGCGCCGGACGGGCCGAACGCCGCCGCCAGGACGACGAGCGCAACACGCCACCTGCAGATGCCTGCCCACATCCACCGGCACGGCCGACCGGAGGACCGGTCGCCGTGGCCGGAGGCACGCGCGTGGCGTTGCCCGCGTGCGAGAGCTTTCGGAATACCAACGCCGTCATTGCGACCCGGCCTTGGGCCGGGGGAAGCAATCCATCGGTCCGCAAGAGCGGAGGCATGGATTGCTTCGTCGGCTTCGCCTCCTCTTGAAGAAGTTCCGAACTTCTTCTCCCTTCCGGGGCCGCGCCAGCGGCGTGGAATGGCTCGCAATGACGGCAAGGCATGAAAGGCGAAGGGGCGGCGCGGGAGCAGGATCGGCATAGAAAATACATTATTTATATGATATTTATATTCAGCATGGCTGTTTAGATGTGAATTGGGTTGTGATCTGCCGTGGTGATCTGTATGACGCGCCGCAGGGGCTTTGTCCGGCAAATCGGCCGGGTGTGCCCTTGCGCATTCCCGTTCTGCCGAAAGTGCCATGGGCGACCCATCGATCACCGCCGAGTTCGTCAGGCTCATCCGCTCCTCGGCTCCGGGCCCGGCGGCGGTCGCCGCCGCGCGGGACGGCGTGCTCGACTTCCTGGCCTGCGCCTTCGGCGGCGTGTCCGACCGCGCGATCGCGCCGCTCGAGGCGGCGCTGGGCGGAGAGGGCGGGGCGGCGATCGCCTCGGTGATCGGCCGGCATGGCCGCGTGGCGCCGCTGACCGCCGCCCTGCTCAACGGTGCCCTCGGCCACGCCCTCGACTATGACGACGTCCAGCGCAGCGTCGGCGGCCATCCCAGCACGGTGATCCTGCCGGCGCTGTTCGCGCTGGCGGAGGAGCAGGGCGACACCGCCGAGGCGCTGCTCGACGCCTATGTCGTCGGGGTCGAGGCGATGGCCCGGATCGGCCTCGCCCTCGGCCGGCAGCATTACGAGGCGGGGTTCCACCCGACCGCGACGCTCGGCCCCATCGGCGCCGCGGCCGCGACCGCCTTCCTGGCCGGGCTGGACGACGCCGGAACCGCCCGGGCACTCAGCCTTGCCGCCACCCAGTCGGCCGGGTTGCGGCTGCAGTTCGGCAGCGACGCCAAGCCGCTGCATGCCGGCCTCGCGGCGCGGGCAGGGCTGTTCGCCACCCGGCTGGCGCTCGCGGGCTTCGGCGCGGCCGAAGACGCCTTCGACGGGCCGATCGGCTTCCTCGCCGTCTATGGCGGGGAGGGGACGGAGCCGAGGCTCGCCATCGAGGGCTGGGGCGAGCCCTGGCAGATCGTCTCCCCCGGCCTGATCTTCAAGCGCTACGCCTGCTGCTCGGCCTCGCATTTCGCCGCCGACGCCGCCCTGGCGCTCAAGGCCGAGCATGCGATCGACCCGCAAGCGGTGGTCGACGCGACCGTGACCTTCGCCCGCGGCGGCGACGCGGCCCTGACCGTGCGCCAGCCGCGCACCGGCCTGGAAGGCCGGTTCAGCGTCGAATACGTGGTCGCGGCGGCGCTGCAGGACGGCCGGCTCGGGCTCGACCTCTTCGCCGACACACCGGTGCGGCCGGAGCTCGCGGCCCTGTCCGCCCGGGTCGAGCGCCGGATCGACCCGTGCGCCCCGCCGGTCTCGAACGACCCCGCCACCCGCTTCTCGACAGTCGAGCTCCGCTTGGCCGACGGCCGCGTGCTGTCGCGCCGGGTCGACCGGCCGCTGCCGGCGAACGACCTCGCCGCCAAGTTCCGCGACGCCGCCGGCCCCGCCCCGGCGGTCGCCGCCGTGCCGGAGATCGTCCGCAGCATGCGCAGCCGCGACGACCTCGCCGCCCTGTTCGCCGCCTTCCGCGCCTGACCAGAGACTCCCATGATCCGCTCGCTCGCCTTCGCCGCGCTCCTCGGCCTGATCCCGGCCCTGGCGCAGGCCGATTCCACCCTCGACCGGATCAAGGACCGCGGCACGGTCGCGATCGGCATCCGCATCAACAGCACCGCGTTCGGCTCGCTCGATCCCAAGACCAACAGCTACCAGGGCTTCAACATCGACCTGGCGGAGGAGATCGGCCGCCGCCTCGGGGCGAAGGTCGAGCTGGTCAGCGTCGAGCCGGCGAACCGCATCCAGTTCCTGCAGCAGGGCAAGGTCGATCTGCTGGTGGCCTCGCTGAACGACACGCCGGAGCGGCGCGAGCAGGTGGCGATGGTGTCGACCTCCTACTACGCCAGCGGCGGCATCGCCCTGGCGAAGCAGGACAGCGGCGTCGCCGGATGGGACGACGTGCGCGGCAAGCCGGTCTGCGCCTCGCAGGGCAGCATCTATGCCCGCTACCTGGCGGAGCATTACGGCGCCGAGATCAAGGCCTTCAAGACCTCGGCCGAGGCGCTGGAGACGTTCAAGGCCGGCGGCTGCGTCGCCTCGGCGCATGACGACGTGCTGCTCTACGCCCTGATCAAGGACCCGGCCTGGCAGGGCTACAGGCTGATCCTGCCGGCGGTCGAGGTCAGCGACTGGAAGATCGCGGCGCGCAAGGGCCAGGACGACACCGTCGCGGCGCTCGACGTCATCATCCGCGACCTGCACAAGAGCGGCCGGCTGATCGAGATCGAGAAGGCCTGGGACATCACCCCGTCGCCGGCCCTGCAGGCGCTGCACGACCAGCTCGCCCAGGCCCAGCCATGACCCGGCCAGCCTTGACTCGGAAGGACAAGACCATGCGCCTCGCCGCAACCCTGCTCGCCGCCGCGGGCCTCCTCGCCGCCGTCTCCTCGGCCCAGGCCGATTCCACCCTCGACCGGGTCAAGGATCGGGGCGTGCTGACCGCCGGCATCCTGGTCAACGGCACCGCCTTCGGCTTCCTCGACCCCGCCAGCAACACGGTGAAGGGCTTCAATGTCGACCTCGCCCAGGCGGTCGCCGACAAGCTCGCGGTCAAGCTCGACATCGTCACTGTCGATCCGCCGAACCGGGTCCAGTTCCTGCAGCAGGGCAAGGTCGACCTCCTCGTCGCCTCCTTCACCGACACGCCGGAGCGGAGGGAGCAGACCAGCGTCATCCCGACCGCCTATTGCGAGGTCGGCGGCGCCGCCATGACCCGCAAGGACAGCGGCATTTCCAGCTGGGAAGACCTGCGCGGCAAGACCGCCTGCGCCTCGCAGGGCAGCCACTACGCCCGGCTGCTGGCCACCGAATACGGCGCCGAGGTGCGGGCGCTGAAGACCTCGGCCGAGGCGCTGTCGACCCTGCGGGCCGGCGGCTGCGTCGTCTCGGTGCACGACAACACCCTGATCTACTCGTTGCTGAAGCAGCCGGAATGGCAGGACTACAAGGCCGACCTGCCGCTGATCGGCCTCGGCACCTGGGTCGCCGCGGTGCGCAAGGGCCAGGACGACACCGCGGCGCTGGTCGACGGCGTCATCCGCGACCTGCACAAGAGCGGCGGCCTGATCGAGATCGAGAAGCGGTGGGAGATCGCCCCGCCATCGCCGTTCCTGGCGCAGATGCACGAGAAGCTGCTGAACGGCGGGTCATGATCGATACCATCGACCGGCTGGCGGCGCTCGGGCTCGACTTCAGCTTCATCCAGACCGCCTATGACCGCGGCCTGTTCCTCGACGGCGCGGTGACGACGGTCGAGATCGCGGTGCTGTCGATTCTCGGCAGCCTCGTGCTCGGCCTCGTCCTCACCGCGCTGCAGCTAACCCGGCGGCCCTGGCTGGCGGCGCTGATCCGCGCCCAGATCGAGCTGACCCGCAACACGCCGCCGCTGGTGCAGCTCTACTTCGCCTTCTTCGCGCTGAACGCCCTGATCGGCGCGGTGCAGGAATACGCCGGTGGGGGCGAGGCCGGCGCGGTGGTCACGCCCTTCGCCTGGGTCGTGGTCGTGCTGTCGGTCTACAAGGCCGCCTTCAATGCCGAGGCGCTGCGCGCCGGCCTGGAGGCGGTGCCGAAGGTGACGCTGGAGGCCGCAGCCGCGCTGGGCCTGACGCCACGGCTGGCCTTCCTGCTGGTGCGGCTGCCGATCGGGCTGCGCTTCGCCCTGCCGTCGCTGGTCAACAACGCCATCGATCTGGTGAAGACCTCGGCCATCGCCTCGGCCATCGCGGTCGGCGACATCACCTACGCCTCGATCATGATCTGGTCGGACCGCGACAACGTCACCGAGCTGATGATCCTGCTGCTGGTGTTCTTCAACATCCTGACCTTCGGCATCGACCGCATCGGGCGGTGGCTGGAGCTGCGGCTGCGGATGCCCGGCTATGGTCAGTGACGCCGTCGCGGCGCCAAGCCGCCGCACCGCCGCCCTGCCGCTGCTGGTCGCGGCCGTCGTCCTCGTCGCGGCCGCCTGGGCGTTCTGGCCGCAGGTCGCCGACAACGCCGCCCTGCTGGCGCTGTGGATGCCGGTGCTGCTGCTGGGCTTCCTGCAGAACATCCTGATCGGCGCGGTGGCGATCGCGGCGGGCACGGCGGCCGGCCTGCTGGTCGGGGCGCTGCAGATCTCGCCGGTCAGGCCACTGCGCTGGCCGGCCCGGGCCTTCGTGCTGTTCTTCCGCAACTCGCCCTGGCTGGTGTTCATCTACTTCATGACCTACATCCTGCCGTTCGAGATCGTGCTCGGGCGCAGCTACCTGCCGTTCCCGGACTGGCTGAAGGCGACGGTCGGCCTGGCCCTGCCGGCCTCGGCCAATGTCGCGGAGATCTTCCGCGGCGCCATCATGTCGATCCCCAGCGCCCAGTGGGACGCGGCCAGCTGCCTGTCCTTCAGCCGCGCCCAGATCTTCCGGCTGATCATCCTGCCGCAATGCCTGCGCCGGATGCTGCCGCCCTGGATGAATCTCTACGCCATCATCACCAAGGGCACGGTGCTGGCCTCGCTGGTCGGGGTGACCGAGGTGCTGACCACGGCCCAGCGCGCCGCCAATTCGGTGCACCGCACCGACTTCACGCTCCTGGTCTACCTGACCGTGTTCCTGCTGTTCTTCCTGTACTGCTATCCGATCGCCCGGCTGACCCGCCGGCTGGAGCGGCGCCATGCCGGGCGCTGAGGTCCTGGCCGAGCTCGCCGGCGTCGAGGTCACGCTCGGCGGCACCAAGGTGCTGCGCGGCATCGACCTCTCCGTCCGGCGCGGCCAGGCGGTGTCGGTGATCGGCCCCTCGGGCTCGGGCAAGTCGACCCTCCTGCGCTGCATCGCCGGTCTGCAGCCGGTCGAGCACGGCACCGTCACCGTCTGCGGCCTGCCGGTGCACGCCCTGCGCAAGCACGAGGCCAAGCGGCCGCTGTGGCGCCGGGTCGGCGTCGTGTTCCAGCAGTTCAACCTGTTCCCGCACCTGACCGCGCTGCAGAACCTCACCATCGCCCCGACCCGCGCCCTCGGCCGCGACACGGGGGAGGTGGAGCGCGAGGCGCGGGCCCTGCTGGACCGGGTCGGCTTGGCGGACAAGGCGAATTCCTATCCGTCCGAGCTGTCCGGCGGCCAGCAGCAGCGGGTGGCGATCGCCCGGTCGCTGGCGATGAAGCCGGAGCTGATCCTGTTCGACGAGGTCACCTCGGCCCTCGACCCCGAGACGGTGGGCGAGGTGCTGGCGATCATCCGCGACCTGGTGCGGGACGGCATGACCTGCCTCCTGGTGACGCATGAGCTGCGCTTCGCTGAGGAGATCAGCGACGAGATCCATTTCACCGAGGGCGGCGTGGTGGTCGAGCACGGCCCGCCCGCCGCCCTGTTCCATGCGCCGCGCCATGACCGCACCCGGGCCTTCGTGAACCGGGCCCGGCCGGGCGCGCCGTCCATCCCATCCGACCGGATCTGAGCGAGAGAGAATGAGCGAGACCAAGCGCGAGATGAAGCTGGGCCTGTTCCTGCAGCCGCTGGGCCATCACGTGGCCGGCTGGCGCCACCCGGAGGCGCAGGCGGTGGAGCAGGATCTGGCCCTGATCCAGCGCATCGCCCGGACGGCGGAGGACGCCAAGTTCGACATGGTCTTCCTGGCCGACGGCCTGACCACCGGCCGCGACGCCCACCCCTCCTGGGTGGTGCGGTTCGAGCCGCTGACGCTCTTGGCCGCGCTGGCGATGACGACTACCCGGATCGGCCTCGCCGCCACCGCCTCGACCACCTATGGCGACCCGTTCACCACGGCCCGCGCCTTCGCCTCGCTCGACCATTTGAGCCGGGGGCGCGCCGCCTGGAACGTGGTCACCACCTCCTATGACCGCTCGGCCACCAATTTCAGCCGCGAGCAGCATCTCGAGCACGATCTGCGCTACGAGGTGGCGGAGGAGTTCGTGGAGGTCGCCAAGGGGCTGTGGGACAGTTGGGACGAGGATGCCTTTCCGAAGGACAAGCAGGCGGGCGTGTTCTTCGACACCGCCAAGTTCCACGAGCTGAACCACAAGGGCCGGTTCTTCTCGGTCAAGGGGCCGCTCAATGTCGCCCGGGCGCCGCAGGGCCATCCGGTGTTGATCCAGGCCGGCTCCTCCGGCGTCGGCCAGGATTTCGCGGCCAAGATCGCCGAGGTCGTGTTCACCGCCCAGTTCGGCACCGACGAGGCGCGGGAATTCTACCGCGGCCTGAAGGCGCGGGTGGCGGCGCAGGGCCGGCGGCCGGACCAGGTCCATGTCATGCCCGGGGTGATGCCGGTGATCGGCCGCACCACCCGGGAGGCGAAGGACAAGTATGCCGAGCTGCAGCGCTGGTCGGACGACAGCAACGCCCTGTTCCTGCTGTCCGAGCGGCTGGGCCACGACATCTCCGGCTATCCGCTCGACGGGCCGCTGCCGGAGCTGCCGCCCTCGAACCAGAACCGCAGCCGGGCCGAGCTGCTGACCCGGCTGGCGCGCGAGCAGAACCTGACCATCCGCGAGCTGTACCATCTGGTCGCCGGCGCCCGCGGCCACCGCATCGTCTGGGGCACGGCGGAGGAGGTGGCCGACGCGCTGACCGACTGGTTCACCGGCGGTGCGGCGGACGGCTTCAACATCATGCCGGCCTATTTCCCCGGCGCCTTCGAGGAGTTCACCGGCCAGGTGGTGCCGATCCTGCAGGAACGCGGCCTGTTCCGCCGCGACTACCAGGGCACGACGTTGCGCGACCATCTCGGCCTGCCGGTGCCGAAGAGCCGCTGGGCGGTCTGACGGGGCGGTAGCCGCTCAGGGGCCGTCTTGAAACTCGCTGTGGCGAGTCGGCTGGCGTGGTTTTCGAGAACCGGCGCGCAGCGGACGTTAAAGTCCGTGAGCACCGGAAGCGCAGAAAACCGCGTCAGACGGCCGCCGCAGTAGAGTTTCGGGACGGCCCCTAGGTCACCGGCGCCGGGTTGAACAGGGTCAGCGCATTGAACAGGCCCCAGCGGTCGGACCAGGGCCTGGTGCGACCGCTGGCGACGTCGAGGATCAGGCGGAACAGGTCCCAGCCGACCTGCTCGATCGTCGCCTCGCCGCTGGCGATCCGGCCGGCGTCGAGGTCGATCAGGTCGGACCAGCGCTGGGCCAGGTCGGTCCGGGTCGACATCTTGATCACCGGGGCCGCCGCCAGGCCGTAGGGCGTGCCGCGGCCGGTGGTGAACACCTGCAGCGTCATGCCGGAGGCCAGCTGCAGCGTGCCGCAGACGAAGTCGCTGGCCGGGGTGGCGGCGAAGACCAGGCCCTTCCTGCGCACCCGCTCGCCGGGCGCCAGCACGTCGACGATCGGGCTCGACCCGGATTTCACCACCGAGCCCAGGGCCTTCTCGACGACGTTGGCCAGGCCGCCCTTCTTGTTGCCGGGCGATGGGTTGGCGCTGCGGTCGGCCTGGCCGCGGGCGAGATAGGCGTCGTACCACGCCATCTCGCGGATCAAGGCGCGGCCGACCTCCTCGGTTGCCGCCCGCGGCGTCAGCAGATGGATGGCGTCGCGCACCTCGGTGACCTCGGAGAACATCACCGTTGCGCCGGCCCGGACCAGAAGATCGGCGGCGAATCCCACCGCCGGGTTGGCGGTGACGCCGGAGAAGGCGTCGCTGCCGCCGCACTGCACCCCGACCACGAGGTCGGCGGCTGGGCAGGTCTCGCGGCGGCGCCGGTTCAGGATCTCGAGCCGCGCCTCGGCCATCGCCAGGATCGACTCGACCATGGCGCCGAAGCCGGCCTCCTCCTGCAGCCGGACGATGCCCGGGGGAGCCCCGTCGGGCAGCAGCCGCTCCGGCTGCAGCTTCTCGCAGCCGAGGCCGACGATCATCACCTCGCCGCCGAAATTCGGGTTCAGCGCCAGGTTCTGCAGGGTGCGGATCGGCACCACCGCCTCCGGCGCGTTGATCGCCACGCCGCAGCCATAGCTGTGGTTCAGCGCCAGCACGTCGTCGACATTCGGGAAGCGGGGCAGCAGCTGCTCCCTGATCCGCTTCACCGCGAAATCCAGCGTCCCGGCCACGCATTGCACGCTGGTGCTGATCGCCAGCACGTTCTTGGTGCCGACCGACCCATCCGGGTTGCGGAAGCCCTCGAAAGTATAGCCTTCGAGCGGCGGCAGCGGCGCCGGCGCCCGGGTGGCGAGCTCCAGCCGGTCGAGCGCCGGCGCGGCCGGAACCAGCACCGCCGCCTCCTCGACCCAATCGCCGGCCGTGAGCGGCCGGGCGGCGCGGCCGATCACCTCGCCATAGCGCCGGATCTCGGCGCCCTCGGCGATGTCGGTCAGCGCCACCTTGTGCCCCTGCGGCACGTACTGCCGCAGGGTCGGGCCGTCCGGAAGACGCGTGCCCTCCGGCAGGCCGAAGGAATTGACCACGATGGCGACGTTGTCGGTCTCGTGCAGCCGGATGGTGCGGGGTGCGTCCGGCGTTCCTGGCTCCGACATCGTCGCCCTCCCGTTACGCCGCGGCGGCGAAGCCACTCTTGGCCAGGCTCCGCACCAGCGCCGCCAGCTGCTCGGTCTCCGCCTCGGTCAGGTCGTGCAGCGGCGCGCGCACCGGGCCGGAATCCCGGCCGATCACCCGCATCCCGGCCTTGATGATCGAGACCGCATAGCCCTTGCGGCGGTTGCGGATCGCCAGCAGCGGCAGGATGAAGTCGCGCAGGCCCGCCTGCACCGTCTCGCGGTCGCGGCGGCGCACCGCGGCATAGAACTTGGTCGCGAATTCCGGCACGAAGTTGAACACGGCGGAGGAGTAGGTGGTCACGCCCATCTCCAGATAGGGCAGGGCGTAGGTCTCTGCCGTCGGCAGCCCGCCGATATAGGTCAGCCGGTCGCCCATGCGCAGTTGGACCCGGGTCATCAGCTCGATGTCGCCGATGCCGTCCTTGTACCCGACCAGGTTCGGGCAGCGCTCGCACAGCCCGGCCAGCGTGTCCTCGGTCACGATCGCGTTGTCGCGGTTGTAGACGATGACGCCGAGCTTGGTCGACGCGCAGACCGCCTCGATATGGGCCGCCAGCCCCTCCTGCTCGGACTGCACCAGATAGGGCGGCAGCAGCAGGATGCCGTCGGCGCCGGCGCGCTCCGCCGCGGCCGCCATCTGCTTCGCGATCTCGGTGCCGTAGCCGGCCCCGGCAATCACCGGCACCCGGCCGCGGGTCTCCTCGACCGCGGTCTGGACCACGGTTTCGACCTCGGACGGCGCCAGCGAGAAGAACTCGCCGGTGCCGCCGGCGGCGAACAGCCCGGCGACGTCATAGCCGCACAGCCAGTCGAGGTTGGAGCGGTAGCGCTCCGCGTCGAAGGCGTTGTCGCGGTCGAAAGGGGTGACGGGGAAGGACAGCAGGCCGGAGCCGAGCCGCTGCGCCATCTCGTTCGGGGTCATCCTGGCCATCAATCGTCCTCCCGGCATCGAAATCAAGGTCGATTCCCGTTCTAACGTCCGGATCAATTCCGTTCCAACTCGATTGCTGGATCGATCGATGCGGATTGGGTATCGGATCCCGGGCGCCTGAAGCTCCGACGCGCGCGCTCGGCCTCGGCTCTGATCACGCAGTCCGAGACATGGTCGTTGATCAGCCCCATCGCCTGCATGAAGGCATACACCGTGGTCGGGCCGACGAAGGCCCAGCCGAGCTTCTTCAGATCCTTCGACAGGGCGACCGACTCCGCCGAGGTCGAAGCGGTCTGCGGCTGTGCGAGGTGCCCCGGGTCCGGCTCGTACCGCCAGATGAAGGCCGCCAGCGACCCTTGCCGCTCGACGAGCTCCCGCGCCCGCCTGGCGTTGTTGACGACCGCCTCGATCTTGCCGCGATGGCGGACGATGCCCTGGTCCTGGAGAAGGCGCTCGACGTCGCGCTCGGTGAAGCGTGCAATCCTGTCGAAATCGAAGCCGTGGAAAGCGGCCCGGAAGTTCCCGCGCTTGGCGAGGATGGTGCGCCAGCTCAGTCCGGACTGAAATCCCTCCAGGCTCAGCTTTTCGAACAGGCGATGATCATCCGCGACCGGGAAGCCCCCATTCGGTATCGTGATAGGTCAGGAACTCCGGCGCGGCACCGCACCATCGGCAGCGCGGCCTCCCGTCCGGCCCTGCGATCGTCGCACTCATCAATCATAATCCCCCTGAGACAAGGAAAGCGCTCAGGCGAGCAGGAAATCCAGCCGCGCATCGGTCCGCGAGGGGGAGAGCTCCAGGATCTCGGCCGTCACCACGCCTTCCGCCACGAACGGATCGGTGTCCATCCGGCTCTGCAGCTCGGAGCGGGATGCGTTGTGCGCCAGGAGTCCGCCGCCCAGGCGAGGCTGCAGGCTGCCGGCCAGCAGGAACACGCCGTCGTCGAAGCCGCGCCGAAGCCATTCGTTGTGGCCTTGCGTGAACTGGCCGGCCTTGTCCTTGTTGTCCGAAAACTTGAGAAGAACCACGAACATCGGATCTGTGCCCCTGCTTGGAGTTCGTGCCGGATCTTGGCGCTTCCGGGTCGTGCTTCGATTGGAAAATTCTGCACAGGGCGCCGAAAGAGATTTCCATCGCCGTTTCGCCTCCCAGGTGCCGTTCAGATGGGGCGGGGGCAGGAGTCCTCGCCGGACAGCAGAAGGGTGGCCCGCTTCAGCTTCCGGGCCAGGGCATCGCACGCGGCACGCACCCTGGGGACCTGTGCGATGTCGGGGTGGACGAGCAGCCACAGGCCCTGGTCCAGGGACGGGATCGGCGGCCCGACCCTGACGAGGTGGGGAATGCTGCCACCGACGAAGCAGGGGAGGATGCCGAAACCGATGCCGGAACGGATGGCCTGCGCAGCGCCGAGCAGGGTGTTGGCCCGGAAGCGGATGTTGTTGTCGGGCACATGGGCCGCAACCCAGGCGCCGGACTTGGTGCAGGCCAGCGCGGCATCGTAGCCGATCCAGGGGCACGCCTGCTCCGGGGGCTCGGCAGCCGTCAGCGACCGCTCGGCATAGACGGCCATGGCCACGGTTCCGACGCGCCGCCCGCGCAGCGCCGGGTCCGGGGCGTCGGTGACGCGCAGGGCGATGTCGGCGGAGCGCTGCGCCAGAGAAAGTACTTGGTTCGAGACCACGAGCTCGATGGTCAGCTCCGATGCCTCCCGGCAGATGTCCGCAAGCATCCCGGGCAGCAGATATTCCGACACGGCGTCGGGCGCCGTCAGCCGGACCGGGCCGCGCGCGCTCCGGTCCCGCCCGGCGATGCGACCCTCCAGCGCGGCGATGTCGTCCCGCAGGCGGCTGGCCAGCGATCTCATCTCCTCGCCCGCCTCCGTCGGGCGGCACCGGGATGGGGTGCGCTCGAACAGGCGGGCGGCGAGCCGCTGCTCGATGTGCCGCAGCCGCCGCGACAGGGTGGGGTGGCTGATGCGCAGGACGGCCGCCGCGCCGGAGAGGGTGCCGCTCTCGGCGACGGCCAGCACGAGGCGGAGATCATCCCAGTTCAGAAGGGTCGGTCGCGATGCCATGACAAGGTGACATGTTTATCCGTGGCGGCCTGGCCGCCCACCGGAACTATAGGCACGAACGGCTCACCCTGTCCCGACCTCGGCCGGGCAATGCTGCTCCGCCAGGCCGCGGGCGATGTCGATGATCGCCGGCAGCAGCGGATTGTCGTTGTCCTGCCGCCAGGCGATGTAGAGCTCGGCCGAGCGCGGCGAGGCGAGATCGAGCGGCCGCAGCACCACGCCGCGGCTGTACAGGTGCAGCGCCGCCTCGGGCACGATCGAGACGCCGAGGCCGGCCCGTACCAGGGCCAGGATCGAATGGATCTGGCTGAGATGCTGGACATAGTCGGGCAGCAGGCCGGAGCGGGCGAACAGCTCGATCACCAGGTCGTGGAAGTATCGCGCCTCATAGGGTGCATACATGATGAACGGCTCCCCCGCGAAGTCGCGCAGCGACAGGCTGGGGGCCTGGGCGAGGGGGTGGTCCGCCGGCAGGGCGGCCATCAGCCGTTCCTCGGCGACGCGGAAGCTGGCGGTGCCGGCCTGCACCACCGGCGGCCGCAGCAGCCCGGCGTCGATCTGGCCGTTGCCGAGCGCCTCGAACTGGTCGCCGGAGACCATCTCGCGCAGCACCAGGGTGACGTCGGGCAACTGGCGGCGGCAGGCGGCGACCAGGTCGGGCAGGCAGCTATGGGCCGAGGTGGCGGTGAAGCCGATGCCGATCGCGCCGGCCCGGCCGGCGGCGACGCGGCGGGCCAGCAGCGCCGCGCCCTCGGCCTGTTTCAGCAGCCGCCGGGCCTCGACCAGGAAGCTCTGCCCGGCCGGGGTCAGCCGCACCGACCGGCTGGTGCGCTCGAACAAAGCGACGTCGAGGATGCGCTCGAGGATCTGCACCTGCCGGCTCAGGGGCGGCTGGGTCATGTTCAGCCGGGCGGCGGCGCGGCCGAAATGCAGCTCCTCGGCGACGGCGACGAAGCAGCGCAGCTGGTTCAGGTCGAACATCGGTGGGCGTCCCGCGTCAGTCAGGGCCGGAGTGTGCCCCGTCTGCCGCGGGTGGCGAAAGGGGAGGGGCCGGATCGGCCCCCTCACAGCTTAGGCTCGACCCGGTGGATCTCGCCGACGACGAAGAGATAGGCGGCCATGGCGACGGCCATCGGAGTCCTCCCGGGTTCGGCCTTGCAAGCCTTCGGGGCTGA
>NZ_JASATH010000184.1:0-16678 GCF_038440215.1 Inquilinus sp. OTU3971
GGGGGGGGGGGGGGGGCGCGGGCCCCCCCACCCCCCCCCCCCCCTCCGCCGCCTCGGCGAAGCGGCGGCGGTAATAGAGCGCCAGGGCGGCGTGGAACCGGCGCACCGCCTGCACCTGCTCGACCGTGGCGTCGACCAGCGGCGCGATCGGCTCATACACCCGGACCGGCCGCAGCTTGCCCTTGACCGCCAGGTAGTCGAGCCGCCGCACCAGCCAGCGCCGCGGCAGGGCGCGATAGGTGGCCTCGCCGATCATCAGCTGGCTGCCGTAGAGCTTGTTGGCGCCTTCCAGCCGCGAGGCCAGGTTCACGGCGTCGCCGAGCACCGTGTAGTTCAGCCGGGTCGGCGACCCGACATTGCCGACCACGGCCGGGCCGGAGTTGATGCCGGCCCGCAGGCCGAGCGGCGGCAGACCCTGGTCGTGCATCGCGGTGCGGTTGTACCGGCCGAGCGCCGCGAAGGCGTCCATCCCCGCGGCGACGGCGTGCTCGGCGCCATGCGGGTCGGGCAGCGGCGCGCCCCACACCGCCATCACCGAATCGCCGATGAACTTGTCGACATAGCCGCCATGGCGCTCGACCGCGTCGGCGACGCGGGCCAAGAGGCCGTTGACCACCTCGACCAGCCGTTCCGGCTCGTCCTCCAGCCGTTCGCTCAGGTCGGTGAAGCCGGCGATGTCGTAGAAGGCGATGGTGATCGGCCGGGTCTCGCCGGCGAGGGTCAGGGCGTCGGGATTCTCGGCCAGCTTCTCGACCAGCGACGGGGCGAGGTAATGCCGGAAGGCGTGGGTGACACGGCGCCGGGCGCGGTCCTCGACCACGAAGCGGTAGACATAGATCGCGGTGTAGGTCAGGGCGAAGGCCAGCAGCAGCGGCACCAGCGGCGGGACCACGCCGCCGCCGAGCGCCAGCAGCGAGGCGAGAACCGCGACCGCCGCGGCAGCCAGCGCGGCCAGCAGCCCCCAGACCGGCGCCAGCAGAAACAGGAGCGCACCCAGCGCGGTCGAGGCGACCCCGACCACGGCCGCGGCGGCCGGCGGCGGCAGCATCTGCGGCGCCCGGCCGAGGGCGAAGGTCAGCGCCGCGATGGCGTGGACCAGCGTGCCCGGCATGTTCGACCGGCTGAGCGTGCTGGTCAGCGGGGCTTCCGGGTGCGCGCAGCGTGCCGCCGGATCGTGGTCCGAGGCCTCGGCGAGCATCCGCCGCGCCGTGAGGTGGCGGTCCTCGACATCGAGCAGCGGGCCGATGATGACGATTCGATCGGCGAATTCGCGGCGGAAGAAGTCGATCCGGCCGGCCTTGGCGCAGGCCGCCAGGTCGGCGAAGTCATAGATCGGCACGTCGCGCGGGCCGATGGTGAAGTCGATCACCGAAGTGCCTCGCGGCACGGCGTGGCCGGCCCGGGCGACGAGTTCCGCCGCCAGGGTCGGCACGCTGTCCCGGCCATCCTGGCGCGGCATGACGGCCGGGTAGACCCGGACCACGTTGTCGGGGTCGTAATGCAGGTTGACCGGGCTCAGGTTGCGGTCGCCGCCGACCGCCGTGACCTGCCCCTGCTCCGGCCGCACCGGGACATCGCCGGACTGGGCGAAGCCGAGGACGATCCGGCCGGTCGGCGCGATCGCGGCCAGCGCCTGCTTCAGCTTCCGGTCGTAGCTCTCGATCAGATCCCGCCGGTCCAGCGTGGTCGGGAATATCTCGTCCAGGCCGATCATCGCGGCCCCGCCCTGTGCCAGACCGGCCAGCACCTGAGCGAGTTCCGGCGTCCAGGAGACCTTCGGCCGGTTCCACAGCGGCGGGGTGCGGTAGGTCTCCTCCCGGATCGCCACCACCGCCACCGGCAGGCGGTGCGGCAGCGGCCGGGCCGTCCAGCCGAGAGGCCGGTCGAGCCACAGCAGCACGTCGATGCCGAGGCGCTGCAGGAAGCCGGCGCCGGGCAGCAGCAGACTGCAGCCCAGGACCAGGCCGATCCCGAGCGCCACGGCCGGGCGACGGAGCCTTCGCATGATCGGAGAGGGAGTGGAGCGTCCGGCCGCGCGTCAGCGCAGCACCACAGTGCCGCCCGCCCCCTTGGCGCCGGGATCGACCGAGAACACGGCGGAGCGGCCGCCGGCCACGATCTTGTAGGGCACGCCGGTCTGCAGCTTCGGCGCGTTGCCGGGGTAGCGGAAGCCGCCGCCGCCCTGGCCTTCCCACACGGTCTGCGGCGCCGGCGCGTCCAGCATCACGATGCTGACGGGGCCCTCGGCGCCGGAGAATTGCGGCCGGGCGGAGGTGACGGTGGTCTCGGCCCAGAGCCGCGGGTCGAACGGGCTATTGACCGCCCGGTTGACACCGGCGCCGGCCTCGGCCGAACGGGCGTTCACCGCGACCTGGGTGCGGGCACAGTCGCCGCTGCTGGTCTGCACCTGGCCGCCGGCCACTCGGCTGGCGGCGACGCCGACCGTGACGACACCGCCGCGGATGGTCTCGACCGTGCAGCCGCCGCCATAGGCCAGGACCAGCCGGCCGCCGCGGCCGAGATCGATGGTCTGGCCGGGATAGACGCTGTCCGTCACCTCGACCCCGGCCCCGGGCGCGCCGCTGATCGCGGTGACCTGCGCCGACGGCTCCTGCCCGGCCGGGGCGGAGGTGCTGGGCTCGGTGGGTGAGGAGAGGAGGTTGTCCAGCAGGCCTTCGAACTGGGCGGAGGCCGCCGAAGGAACCAGAAGGGCCGCCGAGAACAGTATGGCGGCGCAGGCTGAAACCAGCTTGTTCATATTCGTTAATCCCCGACCTTAAATTCACGACGGATGTGCACCCGCCGCCCCCTGGACGTCCAATGCGCTGCCATTGTGTCGCATTGACGGCAGTGTTGTTACGGGATTGCGGCCACGGGCACCGACGGCGCAGCCTTGCCGCACGGCAGACGTGGGCTTAAGGTCGACAGTTGCCCTCGTTATGTCTGACCTTTGAACCGGATCATGGCCGTCACCCAGCAGCCCCGCCCCGCCCTCGACGACCGCGCCCTCGCCGCCCTGCGCGCCCTGCTGGGCGACCGCTTCTCCACCGCCGCCGCGGTGCGCGAGCAGCATGGGCGGGAGGAGAGCTGGCACCCGACCATGCCGCCCGACGCGGTCGCCTTCCCGCACTCGACCGAGGAGGTGGCGGCGGTGCTGCGGATCTGCGCCGCGCACGAGGTACCGGTAGTGCCCTACGGCACCGGCACCTCGCTGGAAGGCGGCATCGCGGCGCTGCGCGGCGGCGTCACCATCGACCTGTCGCAGATGAACCGGGTGACCCGGGTCTCGGCCGAGGACCTCGACTGCACGGTCGAGGCCGGGGTGACGCGCAAGCAGTTGAACGAGCATCTGCGCGACACCGGCCTGTTCTTCCCGATCGACCCCGGCGCCGATGCCAGCCTGGGCGGCATGGCGGCGACCCGCGCCTCCGGCACCAACGCGGTGCGCTACGGCACCATGCGCGACAACGTGCTGGGGCTGACCGTGGTGCTGGCCGACGGCCGCGTCATCCGCACCGGCGGCCGGGCGCGCAAATCCGCGGCCGGCTACGACCTGACCCGGCTGTTCGTCGGTTCGGAGGGCACGCTGGGCCTGATCACCGAGGTGACGCTGAAGCTGTACGGCATCCCGGAGGCGATCTCCTCGGCCGTCTGCGCCTTCCCGACCGTGGCCGACGCGGTCAACACCACGATCGCCACCATCCAGCTCGGCATCCCGGTGGCCCGGATCGAGCTGCTGGACGAGGTCCAGATCGGCGCCAGCAACGCCTATTCGAAGCTCGACCTCGAGGTGGCGCCGACGCTGTTCTTCGAGTTCCACGGCACCGAGGCCGGGGTGGCCGAGCAGGCGGAGACGGTGAAGGCCCTGGCGGAGGAGAATGGCGGCGGCGCATTCCGCTGGACCACCAAGGCCGAGGATCGCAGCAAGCTGTGGGAGGCGCGGCACAAGGCCTATTACGCCGGCATCGCGCTGCGCCCCGGCTGCCGCGGCATGCCGACCGATGTCTGCGTCCCGATCAGCCGGCTGGCCGACTGCCTGGTCGAGACCAAGGCCGATATCGAGGCCAGCGGCCTGGTGGCGCCGATCGTCGGCCATGTCGGGGACGGCAACTTCCACACCTGCATGATCCTGGACCCGGACGACCGGGAGGAGATCGCCCGGGCCGAGGCCTTCCACGACCGGTTGGTGATGCGGGCCCTGGCGATGGGCGGCACCTGCACCGGCGAGCACGGCATCGGCTACGGCAAGATCCGCTTCCTGCAGCAGGAGCACGGCGACGGCGTGGCGGTGATGCAGGCGCTGAAGCGGGCACTCGACCCCGCCGGCATCCTCAACCCGGGCAAGGTGCTGCCGGGGAATTGAGGGCCCGGGAGGTAGGTTGGGTTCGCGGGAGCGAACCCAACATCGCGCCGCCCGAGCCATTGTCGGGTTCGCAAGGGCGAACCCAACCGACAAGGCCTATCCAAACAGCAACCACAGCAGCACGATCACCGCGGCCACGGCGATGATCGCCACCACCGGGGCGTTGCGCTTGGGCTCGGTCGCGTGGTTCGGGGCGCCGCTGGTCACGGACGTCTGATAGGCCGGGGGATCGCTGGCCGGGAAGCTGTCCTCGCCCGCCTCGTCGACCTTGTCGTCCGGCACCGGCTCGGCCGGACGCGGCTCGGCAGCAGACATCGTGGCCTCCCTTGGTCGCCTGCAATCTCAACGGACCGTGCGGTGCCGAGTTCCCCCGGCTCCGCCTTGCCCGTATCATGGCACAATCATGCCCAGGCTGCGCATCCGCATCGACTTCGACCCCGCCGGCCCGGACCGGCAGCTCGGCCCCGGCAAGATCGGGCTGCTCGAGCACATCGCCGAGACCGGCTCGATCTCCGCCGCCGGACGGGCGATGGGGATGTCCTACCGCCGCGCCTGGCTGCTGATCGACAGCCTGAACGGCTGCTTCCGCGAGAAGGTGATCGAGACCCGGCACGGCGGCCCCCAGGGCGGCGGCGCCGCGCTGACCCCGTTCGGGCAGTGGCTGGTCGAGCAGTTCCGCGCCATCGAGCAGGAGACCACGGCCAGCGTCGCCCGGCGGCTGGCCGGACTGCAGACGGCGACGGCGGCGCCGGGTGACGCCGCCAGCCCGACGGAGATCAAGGACTAGCCGAGGCGGCCGGCGGAGGCCGGCGCCCGGGACAAGGCGCTGTCCGGCGAGCGGCCGGCGTCTTCGGCCTGCGGCAGGCGCTCGTCGTCGGGATGCCGGGAGGCGAAGGCCGCGCCAACCACCATCCCCACCGAGGGACCGATGACCGCCCAGAGGATGAGGGCGATGGTCATTCCGGCCTCCGTCCGCATTGCAGGCAGGATCGCGCCGGACGATCCGCGGGATGCGCGGTGCCATTGGCCGGGCGGAGATAATCCGGCAACGGGAGATCCTCGGTTTCGTCGTCATCCAGGCAGGCGACGACGACCGCCCCCGCGATGAAGGCGAGGATGGGGCCGATGGCGGCCCAGACGATCAGGCCGTCCATCATGGCCGGCGCTCCGCCGGAGTCGCGGCCGGGGATCGGGGTGGCGGCCCGCGGCGGACGGGCGGGACATGCGACCGCAGATAGAGTCCGAGCCACGGCAGCATCAGCAGGATCGGCTGCAGCATCGATCGCTCCTCAGAACAGGCCGGACAGCCGGAGAAAGGACAGGCTCGACAGCTTGTCGATGGCGAGGTCCATCAGCATCAGACCGATCCCGGCCATCGCGATGATCGCGAGGGCGGTCACCGCGATCCGGCGGATCAGGTCACGGCCGGCCGCGCCGCGTGGACCGTTGCCGGGCTCCGGCGCGATCGGCGGCAATGCCTTTCGGATCATGGTCGGCTCCAACGTTGGCATGGCGACTCCTGGATCGTGGGAATTTCTCCCACGCTCCATCTGTGGGATCTCCACCCACGTCAAATGAAATCTCTCGTCTGTGGGTATTTTTCCCACACACGAGCATGCTAAGGTCCGTTCGAACAGACGGATTCGCCATGTCTTCTGCCCTGCCGCCTCCTCCCCAGGCCCTGCTCAAGCCGCTGGCGCGCCTGCTGCGGCCGCTGGTGCGGCTCTTGATCCGCAGCGGCGTGACCTTTCCGGTCCTGGCCGACCTGCTGCGCGGCCTGTATGTCGACGTCGCCGCGCGTGACCTGCTGGCCGACCCGAAGGCACAGACCGACAGCCGCATCAGCCTGATGACCGGCGTGCACCGGAAGGAGATCCGCCGTCTGCGGACCCAGGCCCCCGAGACCGGCGAGATCCCGGCGGTGGTGACGCTGGGCAGCCAGATCATCGCCCGCTGGCTGGGCACGCCGCCCTATGCGGATGCGGAGGGCGGTCCCCTGCCCTTGCCGCGCACGGCCCGCACCGCCGGCGAGGCCTCGTTCGAGGGTCTGGTCGAATCGGTCACCAAGGATGTCCGGGCCCGGTCGGTGCTGGACGACTGGATCGGCCAGGAGATCGTGTCGCTGGACGAGGACGGCCGTGTGCGTCTGAACACCGCCGCCTTCATCCCGCGGCCGGGCGGGGAGGAGCAGCTGTTCTACTTCGCCCGCAACCTGCACGACCACATCGCCGCCGCGGCCGCGAATGTGGCCACCGCCGGGCCGGCGCCGTTCTTCGACCGCAGCATGCATTACGACCGGCTGCGCCCGGAGACGGTGGCGCAGCTGGAGGCCACGGCGCGCGATGCCGCGCAGCAGCTGCTGACCGACGTCAACCGGATGGCGCTGGCGATGGCCGAGGCCGACGACAAAGCAGCCGGCACCAGCACACCGCTGCGGCGGATCAACCTGGGTGTCTACGTGTATGTCGAGGATGATCCGGTCGACGAGGAGACGGCGCCGTGATGAGCCGCATGCGATTCCTGGCTCTCGCCCTGCTGGCCGCCTGCTCCTCGGCCGGCCCCGGTGACCGTCCGGCTGCACCGACGCCGGCGACGAAGGAAGCGGTCGCCGACCGCGGCATCGGCGGCACCGGCATCTCGCCCGGCCCGGTCGAGGACCGCGGCATGGGCGGCACCGGCATCGTCGGCGTCATCACCGGCTTCGGCAGCATCTGGGTGAACGGCATCGAGGTCGAGTTCGGCCCGGCGACGCCGGTGCGGATCGACGGGCAGAGCGCTGCCGGCGGCGAAGCCCTGAAGGTCGGCCAGGTGGCGGCGGTCACCGCTTCGGGCAGCGGGTCGCGCCTCGACGCCAGCAGCATCGCCATCCGCCACGAGGTCTCCGGCCCGGTCGAGGCGGTGGAAGCGAACGGCAGCGTGCTGCGCGTCGCCGGGCAGCGGGTCACCATCGCCGGCCAGGTCTGGGGCGATGCGGTCACGCCCAAGGTCGGCGACTGGGTGGCGGTGAGCGGCCTGGCCGGCCCGGATGGCGGCATCGTCGCCACCCGCATCGATCGGCGCGAGCCCGGCCGCGTCACCGTGCACGGGACGCTGTCCGGCACCGCCGAGGCACCGCGCATCGGCACGCTGGCGCTGCGGCCGGGATCGCGCCTGGGCGCCGGCATCGGCCAGGAGGTGATGGTCTCCGGGCGCTATGCGGATGGGGCGCTGGTGCCCGAATCGGTGTCGCGGGACGCGCTGGCGGCGGACCCGTCCGGCTGGTTCGGCCGGTCAGTGACCCGGCTGGTCATCGAATCCTATGCCAGCGCGGCCCCGGGCGGCCTGCACTGGGGCCGTGGCCTGAGCGCGCCGGCCGCGGGGAGCTTCGGCGCCCTCGGCGCCCAGCCGCAGCGCATGATCGTCGAGTTCCAGCGCCAGCCGGACGGCAAGCTGGAGGCGGTCGGCCTGCGCAGCACGGTCGGCCGGACCGGGATGGTGCCGGAGGCGCCGCGCGGGATCGGCCTCGACCGGCCGAGCGGCCTCGGCCCGGAGAGCGGGCCTGGACCGGGAGGCCGACCCGGCAGCGGCTCCTTCGGGCCGCACGGCCCTGAGGAGTCGCGCAACCCGGCCGGCATCAACCCGTCACCGGCGAATGCCGGCGCGCCGCGCGGCGGGCCGGATTGGACCGGCCGACAGCTGAGCCCGATGGAGGGAAGCTTCGACGGCTGCCGCGGCGGCCTGGGCGATTCCTGCAGCCCGGCGCCGGGCGGGCGCGGCCATCGCGGCCGCCTGCCCTTCGGCTGACGGGCGGGGTCAGCTCCGCGCCGCCTCGCGCCCGATCAGCTTGAGGCGCAGCCATTTCGACAGGGTGTCGATCAGCGCGACCACGGCCAGCACCAGGATCAGGATGAAGGCGACCTGGTCCCAGGCCAGGATCTTGATGCGCTCGGAGATCTGCAGCCCGATGCCGCCGGCGCCGACGATGCCGAGGATGGTGGCCGAGCGAGTGTTGGATTCGAAGAAGTACAGCGCCTGCGACAGGAACAGCGGGATCGCCTGCGGCAGCACGCCGAAGCGCAGCACCGCCAGGGTCGAGGCACCGGTCGAGCGCACGCCCTCGATCTGCTTCTTCTCCGCCGTCTCGATCGCCTCGGCGTAGAGCTTGGACAGCGAGCCGATGTCGGAGACGCAGATGGCCAGGATGCCAGCCAGCGGCCCGAGCCCGACCGCCCGCACGAACACCAGCGCCCAGATCAGCTGGTCGACGCCGCGCAACCCGTCGAACAGCCGGCGGAAACCGAAGCGCTGGAAGCCGATCGGCATGATGTTGCGGGCGCCGAGGAAGCCGAGCGGGATCGCGATCACCGAGGCCAGCAGCGTGCCGATGAAGGCCATGGCGACGGTCTGGCCCAGCGCGGTGAAGATCTCGGCGTATCGCCACTCGGCCATGCCGTGCCAGGCGACCATCTGCCCGGCGATGACGAACAGGCCGTTCGGGCTGACCAACCCCTCATAGAGCCGGGCCGGCGAGAAATCGAAGGTCCAGAGCAGGTAGCCGAGATAGGCGGCGGCCAGGGCCAGCAGCCCGTTGCTCAGCAGCCGCTCGCTCCAGGACCGGCCGAAAGCGCGAGGCATTGCGGCGCGGGCGCGGTCGACATCGATCGGCCGGATCTGGGCGAAACGAGTGCCCATCAATGCGCCTCCCGCGGCAGGAAGGCCGAGCGCAGCCGCTCCGAGCCGAGGTCGATCAGCGTCACCGCCGCGACGATCATCAGCACCAGCGCGCTCAGCTCCTCGTAATAGTTGAAGCTGACGATGTAGTAGAGCTCCTGCCCGATGCCGCCGGCGCCGACGAAGCCCAGCACCGAGGCCGAGCGGATGTTGATCTCGAGCCGCAGCAGCGCATAGGAGAGGAAGTTCGGCAGCACCTGCGGCAGCACGCCGAAGCGCATGATCTGGACCCAGGTGCCGCCGGCGGCGCGGATGCCCTCGAGCGGCTTGTCGTCGACCGCCTCGTTGACCTCGGAGAACAGCTTGCCGAGCGCGCCGGTGGTGTGCACCGCCATCGCCAGGATGCCGGCCAGCGGACCGACGCCACAGGCCCAGACGAAGCACAGCGCATAGACGATGTCCGGCACGCTGCGGCAGATCTCGAGGAAGCGGCGGCCGAGATGGTAGATCCAGTGGCTGCGCACCAGGTTGCGCGAGGCCGGGAAGCTGAGCAGCAGCGCCGCGGTGGCGCCCAGCACGGTGCCCAGGATCGCCATCTGCGCCGTCTGCCACAGCAGCACCAGATAGCTGCCGGCGCGGTAGTACCAGTAGGCGATCGACCCCTGGGTCTTGCTGTCGGACAGGAGCTCACCCCAGGTCAGCGTCGGCAGGGTGCGGCCGATATACTCGCTGATCCGCGGCAGGCCGGCGGCGAGCTTGGACGGGAAGAACTCGCCGACATATCCGCCAGCGGCCACGGCGGCCAGGAACAGCACCAAGCCGACCAGAGTCGCCCGGCGGCGCGGGCGCAAGAGCGCCCGCCGCCCGGCCTCGAAGGCCGCGACCGGGTCGGTGGGACGGTGTTCGGACAAGGTGGTCATCTTGGATTTCTTCAGAATCCCCAACACCGTCATTGCGAGCGCAGCGAAGCAATCCAGGGCCGCAGGAGCGGAGGCATGGATTGCTTCGTCGGCTTCGCCTCCTCGCAATGACGGTTGAGGGTGCAGGCCGGAGCCCGATCAGCTGCGCCGCTGCGTGGCTTCGGTCTCGCGCATCTTGATGATGCCGGAGAAGAAGTCGTTGGTGACCGGCTCATAGCCCGCGCCGGCGCCCTTCTCGACCGCCTCGTAGATGTCCGGATGCTCGGTCGGAAGCTTCATCATGAAGTCCAGCATGTCCTTGCGGAACGCCTCCGGCAGGGCGGTGCGCGTGGCCCAGGGGCCGTTCGGGATCAGGGTCGACTGCCAGACGATGCGCAGATCCTTCATGTCGAGCATCTTCTTGTCGACCATGCTGCGCAGGGCGCCGCGGCTGTAGCCCTGGGCCTGGTCGCCCTGGCCGGAGATCCAGGTGACGCCGGCGTCGTACTGGCCCTTCAGCACCGCGACCACGCCCTGCTCGTGCCCGCCGGAGAAGGCGGTCGAGCCGAAGAACTTGGCCGGGTCATAACCCTGGTCCTTGAGTTGGAAGTTCGGGATCAGGTAGCCCGAGGTCGAGTTCGGATCGGCGAAGGCCAGCGACTTGCCCTTGAGGTCGTCGAGCTTCTGGTACGGGCTGTCGGACTTGACGTAGAGCACCGAATAGTAGCCGGTCGACCCGTCCTTCTCCTTCGGCACCACCAGCGGCTCGACGCATTTGCAGTCGAGCCACAGCCCGGCATAGCTGGAGGCGCCGAAGTTCGCGAAGTCGAGCTGGCCCGCGGCCATGCCCTGCATGACGCCGGCATAGTCCGAGGCCGGATACAGCTCGACCTGCACGTTGTAGGTGGTCTCGAGCAGCTTCTGGAAGCCGTCGTAGCGGGCCAGCCGGTCGGCGTCGTTCTCGCCGCCGAGGATGCCGATGCGGATGACCGGAACGTCCTTCTTCCAGCTCGGATCCGCCGCGACGGCGGTGCCGGCCAGGCCGGCAAGGGCGACGGCAGCCGTGGCCGCCGCGAGGATGGTGCGCCGCATGAACATGGGTCTACCCCTTTTGCTGTCACTTGGTTCGGACGTCCGGCGTGTGCCGGCCGCCGTCGGTTGGAGCTCCGAGACCGTTTGGAATGCTACTGGCGAGGCCGTCTGACGGCAGTTTCTGCGCTTCCGGTGCTCACGGACCCAAACGTCCGCTGCGCTCCGGTTCTCGAAACCACCGCCAGCCGACTCACGCCAGCGCATTTCCAAACGGTCTCTCAGGCCGGGACCAGTTCGCGGTCGCCGGTCCGGGGCTCGATCGCGGTCGAGGTGATGCGCTCGTCGAGCGCCTCGCGCATGCCGTCGACGCCGTAGATCCGCTCGACCACCTCCATGGTCAGCGCCTCGGGGGCGCCATCGAAGACGACACGGCCCTTGGCCATGCCGACCACCCGGTCGCAGTAGTGCCGGGCGGTGTCGAGCGTGTGCAGGTTGACGAGGACGGTGATGCCGTCCTCGCGGTTGATGGCGCGCAGCGCGTCCATCACGATCTTGGCGTTGCGCGGGTCGAGCGAGGCGATCGGCTCGTCCGCCAGCAGCACCTCGGGCTCCTGCAGCAGGGCCCGGGCGATGGCTACGCGCTGCTGCTGGCCGCCGGACAGGGTGTCGGCGCGCTGCAGCGCGGCATGGGCCATGTCGAGCCGGTCGAGCGCCTGGATGGCGAAGGCCCGCTCGCGCTCGCCGAATTGCTTGAACAGCGACGGCAGCGTCCAGTGCTCGGAGATGCGGCCGAGCAGCACGTTGGTCAGCACGTCGAGCCGGGTGACCAGATTGAACTGCTGGAAGATCATGGCGCAGCGGGCGCGCCAGTCGCGCAGGGCGCGGCCCTTCAGCCTGGTGACGTCGACGCCGTCGAACAGGATGCGGCCGCCGGTGGGGTCGGCCAGGCGGTTGACCAGGCGCAGCATGGTCGACTTGCCGGCGCCGGAGCGGCCGATCACGCCGACCATCTGGCCGGGGGCGATCGACAGGCTGACGTCATCGACCGCGTTGACGGCGCGGAAGCTCTTGGTCAGGCCTTCGATCACGAGTTCGGCCATGAGGCACGCTCCGGTCGGGACAGGGCGGCGCGCGGCGGGGGGCTGCGGCCGTTCGGCGTCAACGGCCTAACAGAGCCCAGTTACAGTCGCGTGATCCTCAGATGTCGTTTCGATGAACGCCCCGGATGCCGCGGCACCGCATCGCACGGGTTGACGTTCTCTCCCAAAGCGGCTTCTTTGCGCGCCAAGGCAGCAAATCATCATACGATTTGAGGGAGTTGAACGCGTGCCCGAGTCCCGCCCGCAGACGATCGCCAAGATCACCTGGCGGCTGATGCCGTTCCTCGGCCTGCTGTATCTGATCGCCTATATCGACCGCCAGAATGTCAGCTACGCCAAGCTGCAGATGGTCGGCGACCTCGGCCTCAGCGAGGCCGCCTACGGCCTCGGCGCCTCCCTGTTCTTCATCGGCTACTTCCTGTTCGAGGTGCCGTCGAACGTGATCCTGGCCCGAGTCGGCGCCCGGCGCTGGCTGGCCCGGATCATTTTCTCCTGGGGCCTGGTCACCATCGCCCTGGCCTTCACCCAGAACGCGACGATGTTCTACATCCTGCGCTTCCTGCTGGGCGCGGCCGAGGCCGGCTTCTTCCCCGGCGTGCTGTTCGCGCTGACGCTATGGTTCCCGCAGATGTATCGCGGCCGCATGGTCGGGTTGTTCATGGCCTGGAGCGCCCTGGCCAACGCCGTCGGCTCGACCGTCGGCGGCGCGCTCTTGGACCTCCACGGCGTGCTCGGCCTGAAGGGCTGGGAATGGGTGTTCATCGCCACCGGCATCCCGGCGGTGGTGATGGGCGTCGTCACCTATTTCTTCCTGCCCGAGCGGCCGGAGACGGCCGATTTCCTGGATGCCGGCGAGAAGAAGTGGCTGCACGACGTGCTGGAGCGGGAGAACGCGCAGGGCAAGGAGCAGCACGGCAATCCCTTCGCGGCGCTGCTCGACCGCCGGGTGCAGCTGCTGGCCCTGTTCTATGTCGCCTTCCCGCTCGGCGCCTATGGCCTCAGCTACTGGCTGCCGACGGTGGTGAAGGGCTTCGGCGTGTCGAACACCACCAACGGCCTCCTGAACGTCATCCCCTGGGCCTGCGTCGCCCTGGCGCTGTGGTGGGTGCCGCGCAACGCCGCCCGCACCGGCGACCAGACCTGGCACATCGTCATCCCGGCGCTGATTGCGGCGGTTTGCCTGGCGCTGAGCGTGGTGGTGCCGGGCAACGCCATGAAGTTCGCGCTGCTGTGTGTCGCCGCGGCCGGCATCTTCGCGCCGCAGCCGGTGTTCTGGTCGCTGCCGCCGAGCTTCCTGACCGGCGCCACGGCGGCCGCCGGCATCGCCGCGATCAACTCTGTCGGCAATCTCGGCGGCTTCATCGCCCAGAACGCGGTGCCCTGGATCGGCGACGTCACCGGCAGCCAGCTGGCGCCGATGTGGTTCCTGGCCGCCTGCATGGTGGCCGGCGCGCTGATGACCTTCGTGGTCCAGGCCGCGCTGCGCCGCCACAAGCCGCCCGCGCCGCCGACCGGCCGGCTGCGGCCGGCCGAATAAGGGTCAGCGTCCCTCGAAGCGGGGCGGCCGGCGTTCGGTGAAGGCCGCCTGCCCCTCGCGGAAATCGGCGCTGCGATAGGCGGCCTCATACAGCGCCGCGGTCTCGGCCGTGTCGCTGTCGGCGCCGGCCATGATCGCCTCGATCATCCGCTTGGCCGCGCGCAGGCTGAGCGGCGCCCGCTCGGCCAGGCCGCTGGCATAGTCCCGCGCCGCCGACTCGACCGCCTCGTCCGGCAGCACCCGGTCGACCAGCCCGATCGCCAGCGCCTCGGCGGCGTCGAGCAGGCGGCCGGAGAACAGCATGTCCTTGGCCCGGGCGGGCCCGACCGTCGCCACCAGCCGCCGCGTGTCGGCGAAGCCATAGGCGAGGCCGAGCCGGGCCGGGGTGATGCCGAGCCGCGCCGTGCCGCCGGCGAAGCGCAGGTCGCAGGCCAGCGCCAGGCCGCAGCCGCCACCGACGCACAGGCCGCGGACCAGGGCGATGCTCGGCCGGTCCAGGCTTTCGACCGCGGCCAGCCCGGCTCGGACCGCGGCATTGTATGCGGCGGTCGAGTCGGCATCGGCGAAGACCGTGCCGAATTCGGTGATGTCGGCGCCGGCCGAGAAGACGCCCTCCCCCTCCACGATCACCGCCGCGACCTCGGGGTCGGCGTCGATCTCGCGGCACAGCTCCGGCAGCGCCCGCCACATCGCCGCGCTGATCGCATTGTGCCGCGCCGGCCGCTGCAGCCGCAGCCGCGCCAGCCTGCCGTCGCGGAACCATCGGATCGAGGTGTCGGTCATCGGGGCCACCAGAGTGTCGTGCCCGGGCACAATAGAGGCTTCACGCAGACATGGGCACTTGATCGAACCCATCGAATCGTGAGAATGAACGTTCATTCTCACGAATCCGAACATGTCCGAACCCATCACCGATCTGCTGTCCCGCCGCGAGGAGAAGCGCCGCCGCATCCTGGAGGCGGCCGCCGACTGCTTCGCCCGGCGCGGCTTCCACGGCACCGGCATGGCCGAGATCTGCGAGGCGGCGGGGATGAGCGCCGGCAACCTCTACCGCTACTTCCGGAACAAGGAGGCGATGATCGCCGCCCTGGTCGATGCCGAGCGCGAGGAGACTTCGGCGCTGTTCCGGGCGGTGGAGGACACCGACGACCCGCTGGCCGCGATCACCACCCTGCTCGAGAGTTTCCTGACCCTGACCACCGATGCCGCCGGGCACCGGCTGTGGCTGGAGATCCTGTCCGAGGGCGCGCGCAACCCGCAGATCCAGGCGGTGCTGGACCGCAGCGACGCCGAGATCCGGCCGGCGCTGGCGCATCTGATCGGCCGCGCCACCGCCTGCGGCCAGGCCGATCCGGGTCTCGACCCCGACAGCGCGGCGATCTGGCTGCTGATGCTGATCGACGGCTTCAGCGCCCGGGTGGCGACCGACCCGGATTTCGACATCGCCGCCGGCATCGCCGCCCTGCCCGAAATGGTCCGCCGCCTCCTCGCCCCCGGAGCCTGAGCATGACCGGTTCCGTCAATCGCTGGGCGATCCTGCCCATCGTCTCGGTGGCGCTGCTGATGGTGGCGATCGACGCCACGGTGCTGCACATCGCGGTGCCGACCCTGAGCCGCGCTTTGGCGCCGAGCGCGCCGCAGCTGCTGTGGATCATCGACATCTATCCGCTGCTGATGGCCGGGCTGCTGCCGGCCGCCGGCACGCTGGGCGACCGGATCGGGCACAAGCGCCTGCTGCTGCTGGGGCTGATGCTGTTCGGGCTGGCCTCGGCCGCCTGCGCCGTCGCCCCCGGCCCGGAGTGGCTGATCGCCGGCCGCGCCTTCCTGGCCTTCGGCGGAGCGATGATGATGCCCGCCACCCTGTCGATCCTGCGTCTGGCCTTCGACGACCCGCGCGAGCGGGCGATCGCGATCGGCGTCTGGGGCTCGGTCGCCTCCGGCGGCGCCGCCTTCGGCCCGGTGGTCGGCGGCGCCCTCTTGGAGCATTTCCATTGGGGCGCCGTGTTCCTGATCAACGTGCCGATCGTGCTGATCGCCCTGCCCTTCGCCTGGTGGCTGCTGCCCGGCCGGCGCGGCGGCGAGAAGCGGCCCTGGGACCTGCCCGGCCTGCTGCTGGCGATGGCCGGGATCATCGCCGTGGTCTATGCGGTGAAGCAGACCACCCATGCCGGCGCCGACCCGTGGCAGGCGGTCGCGATCGGCCTGGCCGGCGCCGGGCTGGTGGCCGCCTTCCTGCGCCGCCAGGCCCGCGCGGCGACGCCGATGATCGACCTGTCGCTGTTCCGCAACCCGGGCATCGCCATCGCCCTGGCCGGGGCCATGGTGGCGATGATCATCATCGTCGGCTTCGAGCTGCTGCTGAGCCAGCAGCTGCAGCTGGTGCTGAGCCTGTCGCCGCTGGAGGCCGGGCTGCGGCTGGCGCCGGTGCCGCTGGCGTCGTTCCTGGCCTCGCCCCTGGCCGGCGGGCTGGTGCATCGTTTCGGCTTCCGCGCCACGCTGACGGCCAGCCTGGCCCTGTCCGCCGCCGGCTTCGTCGCCATCGCCCTGCTGCCGCCGGGGGCGGTCTCGGCCGCCGAGATCGCCGGCTTCGTCGCCATCGGCGCCGGGCTCGGCGCGGTGATGACCGCGGCCTCGGTCAACGTCATGAACAGCGCCCCGGCCCACCAGGCCGGCGCCGTCGCCGCGGTCGAGGAGGTGGCCTATGAGCTCGGCGGCGGCCTCGGCGTCGCCCTGTTCGGCAGCCTGATGACGGTGCTGTACCAGCGGCTGCTGGCGCTGCCGCCGCTCTTGGAGGCCGCGGTGCCGGCGGCGCGGCGGTCGATCGGCGAGGCGCTGGTCGCGGCCGAGGTGCTGGCGGTGCCGGAGGCGGGCACAGTCGCGGCGGCAGCCCGGACGGCCTTCTCCGCCACCTATCAGGGCGCGTCCCTGGTGGCGGCGGGGCTGCTGGCCGTGGCCGCGCTGGTGGCGCTGATCGTGCTGGCCCGGCGGCGGGCCACGGCGCAGCCGGGCTTTTCGAGGCGCTGATCGCGTTGCCTCTCCCGCTTGCGAGACCTTTTCACAATAGCTGAGCCCGCTCCTTTTGAGTCCCCCCTCCCCT
>NZ_JASATH010000185.1:0-16615 GCF_038440215.1 Inquilinus sp. OTU3971
AAAAATCCCCGGCCCGGGCGGCGGCCGCGGGCGGGGGGGCCCCCCCCCCCACCGCGGGTCAGAGCACGAAGTCGGCGGCCACCAGGGCGATGCTGCCGGTCAGGGTAATGTGGAAGTCGCTGACCTTGTCGCCGTTGAGGTCGCCGGCGACCGTGGTGACGCCATTGGCGACGGCGTAGCGCAGCTGGCCGGCGACGCCGGTATAGAGGCCGGTGCCGATGAAGCTGAAGGCCTGGTTGCCGGCCGCCATCGTACTGGCGTCGATCGCGGCCAGGTCGATGCGGTCGGCCTGGGCGCGGCTGAAGTCGGTGACGACATCGGCATTGGCTCCGACCACGCTGTCGCCGACGGCGGCGAACTGGAAGCGATCCGCCCCGGCGCCGCCGGTCAGCATGTCCTGGCCGGCCCTGCCGATGAGGTCGTCGTTGCCGTTCCAGCCCTGCAGGATGTTGGCGCCGGCATTGCCGTAGAGGCTGTCGTTGCCCTGGCTGCCGGAGAGGTTCTCAATGCCGGAGAGGATATCGCCCTGCGCCTCGCCGCCGCTGCCAAGGCCGCTGGCCAGGCTGACCAGGACCCTGGTGGTGCCGCTGTAATAGCTTGCGGTGTCGATGCCGGCGCCGCCCTCGAGCGTGTCGGCTCCCGCCCCGCCGCGGAGCACGTCGTCGCCCTCGCCGCCGACTAGGCTGTCCAGGCCGCTGCCGCCCTCGACCACGTCGTCGCCGGCATCGCCGAAGATATAATTGTCGTCCGCATTGCCGGTGAGGCGGTCGTCCCAATGGCTGCCATAGACTATCTCGATGCCGCGAAACACATCCCCTTGCGCCTCGCCGCCGCTGCCGGTTCCAGCGGCGAGATCGATCGTGACGCCGCTGGCCGAGCCGAAATAATGGACCGCGTCGCGGCCGGCGCCGCCATCGAGGACGTCGGCGCCCAGCCCGCCGGTCAGGGCGTCCTGGCCGTCGCCACCTTCGAGGACGTCGTTGCCCGCATCGCCATAGAGGGAATCGTGGCCATCGCCACCCCGCAGCCGGTTGGCGATGGCGTCGCCGTGGAGGGTGTCGTCGAAGCTCGACCCGGCCAGCGCTTCGATACCGGCCAGGGCATCTCCAGCCGCGTCGCCGCCGCTGGTGGTGCCGCCGGCCAGGAAGACATGCACGGCGGAGGCACTGGTGCCGTACTCGGCGGTGTCATAGCCGTCGCCGCCCTCCAGCACATCCGCGCCGGCGCCGCCAATCAGCGTGTCGTCACCGGCCAGGCCGCGCAGCGTGTCGGTCTCGTCGCCGCCATCCAGCCGGTTGGCCATGGCATCGCCGGTGATCTCGTCCCAATATTGGCTGCCGACGACATTCTCGATGCCCTGATAGGTGTCGCCGGCATCGTCGTAGAAGCCGCCGCCGTGACCGGCCGAGAGGTCGACCACGACGTTGCCGACCGAGGCGGCGTAGCTGACCGTGTCGATGCCGGCGCCGCCATTGACCGCATCGGCGCCGAAATCGCCATCGATCAGGTCGTCGCCGTCGCCGCCGATCAGCGTGTCGACGCCGACGCCGCCCTCGAGCCGGTCGTTGCCGTCGCCGCCGTCGAGCACGTCGTCGCCATGCAACCCGACCAGGACATTGGCGGCGGTGTTGCCGGTGAGGATGTCGGTGCTCCAGGTGCCGGTGACGTTCTCGATGCCGATCAGCGTGTCGCCGGCGGCCATGCCGCCCTGGGCCTGGCCGGTCGCCAAGTTGATGGTGACGGGAAAGCCCGCGGGGCTGTCGGCATAGGAGATGGAATCGATCCCGGCTCCGCCGTTGAGCACGTCGGCCCCGGTGCCGCCCAGCAGCGAATCGTCGCCATCGCCACCGACGAGGGTGTCGTTGCCGGCGCCGCCATCGAGCGAATCATTGCCGCCGAGACCGCTCAGATTGTCGTCGCCGTCGAGGCCGAGGATGGTGTCCGCCTCGTCGCCCGAGCTGCCTTCGATGACGTCGTTTCCCGCGGTGCCCTCGAAATACGCCATGTCGCAATCCTTCCCGGCCCCAGGCCGCGATCCGTGTCAAAGCGGCAGGGGTATAGGAAGGGACGGGGGCGGCACTGTGGCCGCACCGCGGGTGAATTGCGGCGGCCGGACTTATGGCTGCCGCCGTCGCTCCAGCAGGACGACCGGATGGTCCTTGTAGGTGATGCGGTCGGCCTCGCGATAGCCGCAGGCGCCGGCCAGGCGCAGCGACGGGGCGTTGTCCGGGTCGATGATGCAGACGCTGCGGCCCCAGAAGCGGGCGTCGGCCCAGGCCAGGGCGGCGCGGACCGCCTCGCCGGCCAGGCCGCGGCCCTGGGCCCAGGGCGCCAGGATCCAGCCGGCCTCCGGCACGCCGTCGAACCCCAGGCCGCGGCGGAAATCGGCGAAGCCGACCTCGCCGACGAAGCGGCCGCCGGCGCGCTCGCGCACCGCCCAGTAGCCGAAACCCAGCAGCCCCCACAGCCCGCCATAGCGCAGCAGCCGGGCCCAGCTCTCCTCGGCTGTGGAGGGGCGGCCGCCGATGAAACGGGTCACCTCCGGATCCGCCCACATCGCGGCGAGATCGTCGAAATCCTCCGTCCGGTGCGGGCGGAGGATCAGGCGTTCGGTCTCGACGACGCTGCTCACTTCTTGGTCACCAGCCGGTAGTAGATCTGGTCGGTGGTGGCGCCGTTGACGTAGCCCTGCACGGACTTCGCCATCGCCACCTGGCTGACCGCCTGGAACATGATCACGATCGGCGAGGATGCCTGGACCTTGCGCTGCAGGTCGACATACATCGCGTCGCGCTTGGTCGCGTCGCGCTCCTTCAGCGCGGCATCGGTCTCGGCGCTCAGCTCCGGCACCAGCCAGCTGTTGCGCCAGGTGGTGGTGCTCTGCGGCGACCCGTCGGAATTGTCGACGTTGTAGGCGAAGGCGCCGGCGTTGGAATGCGGGTCCATGAAGTCCGGACCCCAGTACAGCAGCACCGCCTCGTGGTTGCGGGCGCGGTACTTGGTGATCACCTGGCTGCCGGTGCCGGGCACCAGCTCCAGCGCGATGCCGGCCTGGGCGAAGGTCGACTGCAGCGACTGCGCGATCTCAGTGAAGGGCGGGCTGGAGATCACATCCATCTTGATCGTCAGCCCGTCCTTGACGCCGGCCTCGGCCAGGAGGGCCTTGGCCTTGGCGACGTCGAGCTTGAACGGCGTGTCGTTCAGCGCGCCGGGGAAGCCCTCGGGCCAGAAGGCCTGATGGATCTTCATCTGGCCGCGCAGAAAGCTCTTGGTCATGCCGTCATAATCGACCAGGGTGCGCACCGCCTCCCAGACCTTGGGGTTCTGCAGCGCCTCGACCTTCTGGTTCAGGCTGAAGAAATGCACCGCCGCCTGCGGGTAGGTGCCGATGGCGATGCCGTCCTTGCCCTCCAGCGCCGCCACCTGGTCCGGCGTCAGGTCGCGCGCCATGTCGGCGTCGCCGGCCTCCAGCAGCAGGCGCTGGGTCGCCGGCTCGGCGACATGGCGATAGATCACCGACTTCATCGTCGGGGCGCCGCGGAAATAGGCCGGGTTGGCGCGCAGCGCGATCGACTCGTTCGGCTTGTAGGTGCGCAGCGCGAACGGCCCGGTGCCGGCCGAGTTCTGGCCCAGCCAGGCATTGCCCAGGTCGCCGTCCTTGGCGTGCTCCAGCACCGTCTTCTCGTCGACCACCGAGGCGGGGCGGGAGGCCAGGATGTTGAGCACGAAGCTGGGGGCGAAGCCGCCGCTGGTGGTGACCGTCACCTCGGCATCGCCGGTCTTGCGCACCATCTGCTCGACATTCTCCGGCGTCCAGCCCAGCTGGGTCAGGACGAAGGCCGGCGCCTTGTTCAGCTTGACCGTGCGGGCGAGCGAGAACACCACGTCCTCAGGCCGCAGCGGATTGCCGCTCTGGAAGGTCACGCCCGGCCGCAGCCTGAAGATCAGGGTCTTGCCGTCGTCGGACACCGCCCAGCTCTCGGCCAGCCCGCCGACCAGCTTCTGCATGTCCTCGGCCTCATACTGCACCAGCCGGTCATAGGTGTTGGTGACGATCTCGCCGGAGGTGAACTCATAGGCCTGGGCGGGGTCCAGGCTGACGATGTCGTCGATGTTCTTGGCCACCACCAGCGCATCGGCCGGCGTCGCCGCAGCGGCTGGGGCCAGCGGCGCCGCGAGAGCCGCGGCGAGGAGAAAGGCAGGTAGGGTCCGCATGATCTGTCTCCCTGTTCGTTGTTCGGTTCCGTCAGCCGGCCAGCAGGGCCGGCACCAGCAGCGGGGTCAGCCAGCGGCCGCATTCGGCGGCGGCCGTGTCGTATCGGCCCTCGGCGTCCAGCACGTTGACCGTGCCCAGCACCCGCCCGTCATAGACCACCGGGAAGTTCAGCACCGCGCCGCAGCCCAGCGAGCCGATCAGCTCATGGTCCGGGAACACCTCGGCGATCTCGGCCAGGGTGCGGCCCAGGAACACCTCGCGCCGGCCGATCACCTGGGCCGACCAGCGGTTCTCCTGCATCGGTTTGCGGCCGGTGACCGGATAGGAGGCGGCGTCGTTGGTGTAGACCCGCTCCGCCTCGGCCGTGTCGGCGCGCAGCGCCATGATGGTGAACAGCTTGTGGCCGAGCAGCGCCCGGTAGGCGGCGTCGGCGGCGCGGTACAGCGCCTGCGGCTGGCAGGGCTCGGCCTGGGCCGTGGCCAGTGCCGCCACGGAAGCGGCCAGCTTCGGGTCGGTGAGTGTCGTCATGCATCGTCTCGCAGTCGGTCGAAGATCGGGGCCGTCCCGGTCCACAGCACCCGGGTCCAGCCGTCATGGGCGTTGCTCCAGCGATGCGCCCGGCCGGCGGGGTAGTGCAGGCTGTCGCCGGCATCGAGGCGGATGCTCTCGCCGCCGATGCCGACCAGCAGCGACCCCTCCAGCACGAAGGCGATCTCCTCGCCCTCATGCTGCACCGTCTCGGAGGCATAACCGGGCGGCACATGCACCAGCACGGCGTTCAGCGCCTGGCCGGGGAAGACGGCGCTCAGCCTTTCGTAGCGGATCCGGTCGGGCGGCGCGTCGCCGATGGCGAAGACCGGCCGCTCGCCCCGGCGGGTCAAGCCGCTGGCCGGGCGCGGCGTCGCGAGGAAAGCGTCGAGCGGGACCCCGAGCGCGCCGGCGATGCCGGACAGGGCGCTCAGCGACGGCGTCGCCAGGTCGCGCTCGAGCTGAGACAGGAAGCCGACCGACAGCCCGCTGCGTTCGCCCAGGTCCTTGAGGGTGAGGTCGAGCGCGCGGCGGCGGGCGCGGATGGCCCGGCCGAGATGCGGCACGGCGGCCCGTGCATCGGCTGTCTGCGCTGCCGCGTCCCCCGCCATGAGCCCCCCGTTTGCTGGGAGCAAGCCTAGTCGGAATTTAGCTGCCATCAAAATTTTTTTGATGGCAGGATGACGATACAGGGAACGTTACCCGGGTGCCCCGGGGCTGCGGCTTGACTCCGGTTCGACGCGGCCCGGAAGATGGACCGCCCGGTACCGTTCCGTGGTCTTGGACATAACAAACAGGGAGGGGAAAACGTGATCAAACGTTTCACCCGCAACATACTCGCAGCGACGATCCTGGCCTGCGCCAGCCTGCCGGCGATGGCCGAGACGCCGAAGGATACCTTGGTCGAGGCCTGGCAGATCGACGACATCATCTCGCTCGACCCGGCCGAGATCTTCGAGTTCTCGGCGGCCGAGTACCAGGCCCAGGTCTATGAGCGGCTGATCGGCTACGACGTCAAGGACGTCAGCAAGATCCTGCCCGGCGTGGCCGAAAGCTGGACCGTCTCCGATGACGGCCTGACCTATACCTTCAAGATCCGCAGTGGGGTGAAGTTCCACTCCGGCAACCCGCTGACCGCCCAGGATGCGGCCTGGTCGCTGCAGCGCGCGGTCAAGCTGAACCTGTCCCCGGCCTTCATCCTCGGCCAGTTCGGGCTGACGGCCGAGAATGTCGACCAGACGGTCACGGCGCCGGACGACCGGACGCTGGTGTTCAAGACCGACAAGGCCTATGCCCCGACCTTCGTGCTGAACTGCCTGACCTCGGGCGTCGCCTCGGTGGTCGACAGCAAGGAGGTGAAGGCGCATGAGGCGAATGGCGATTTCGGCCATGAATGGCTGAAGACGCATTCCGCCGGCTCCGGCCCGTTCAAGCTGTCGGCCTGGAAGCCGAACGAGTCCCTGGTGCTGGACCGCAACGACGACTACTGGCAGGGCAAGGCGGCCTTCCGCCGAGTCTTCATCCGCCATGTCGCCGAGGCGGCGACCCAGCTGCTGCTGCTGCAGAAGGGCGATATCGACGTCGCCCGCAACCTCAGCGCCGAGCAGCTCAAGTCGCTCGACGGCAATGCCGACATCAAGCTCGAGAACGCGCCGAAGGGCTCGGTCTGGTACGTCAGCTTCAACACGCTGCACCCGCCCTTCGACAAGCCGGAGGTGCGGCAGGCACTGAAGTACCTGATCGACTATGACGGCATGGCCAACAGCTTCATGCGCGGCATCGCCGTCAAGCATCAGGGCTTCATCCCGCAGGGCATGCTGGGCGAGATCGCCGACGAGCCGTTCAAGCTGGACGTCGCCAAGGCCAAGGAACTGCTGGCCAAGGCCGGGCTGCCGGACGGCTTCAAGACCACCTTCGACGTCTGGAACGCCTCACCCTCGATGGACATGGCGCAGTCGATCCAGTCGACCTTCGCCCAGGCCGGCGTGCAGGTCGAGATCATCCCCGGCGACAACAAGCAGACCCTGACCAAGTACCGGGCCCGCAACCATGACATCTATATCGGCCGCTGGGGCACCGACTATCAGGACCCGAACTCCAACGCCGAGACCTTCGCCATCAATGTCGACAACGGCGCCGATGCCAAGTCGAAGACCCTGTCCTGGCGCAACGGCTGGCAGGATGCGGATCTGACCAAGCTGGCGCAGAGCGCGGTGACCGAGCGCGACGGCGCCAAGCGGGCGAAGATCTATGAGGATCTGCAGCGCAAGCACATGGAGATCTCACCCTTCGCGGTGATGTTCCAGCAGACCGAGGTGCCGGCCATGCGGAAGAATGTCGAGGGCATCACCTGGGGCCCGGCCTTCGACAGCAACTTCTACTGGACCGGCAAGAAGTCCTGAGCGCGTGACTGCCGCTGATCTCCAGCCGGCCCCCGCCCGGCCCGGCGGCATTCGCCGCCGGCGCCGGCGCGGGCTCGCCCTCCGCATCGCCGGCGTGGTCGCCTCGCTGGCGACCACCTTCTTCGGCCTCCTCCTCGTCACCTTCCTGATCGGCCGCGTGGTCCCGATCGACCCGGTGCTCGCCGTGGTCGGCGACCGGGCGCCGCGCGACGTCTATGAGAACGCGCGGCTGGAGATGGGCCTCGACAAGCCGCTCTGGGACCAGTTCGCCCGCTATGCCGGCGACGTGCTGTCGGGCGACCTCGGCACCTCGGTGCTGACCTCGCGCCCGGTGCTGGAGGATATCGGCCGGGTGTTCCCGGCGACCTTGGAGCTGGCGACGCTGGGCGTATTGTTCGGCATCGTCTTCGGCATACCGGCGGGGGTGATGGCGGCAGTTAATCGTGATCGATGGCCCGACCATCTCGTCCGGGTGGTCGGGCTGATCGGCTATTCGGTGCCGATCTTCTGGCTCGGCCTGGTCGGCCTGCTGCTGTTCTACGCCAAGCTCAGCTGGGTGGCCGGGCCTGGGCGGCTCGACGTGTTTTATGACGGGCTGGTCGATCCCGTCACCGGCGTGATCACGCTCGACGCCGCTCTGGCCGGCGAATGGGAGGTGTTCTGGAACGCGATCGACCACCTGCTGCTGCCGGCGGCGCTGCTGGGCTATTACAGCCTCGCCTATATCAGCCGGATGACGCGGTCCTTCATGCTCGACCAACTGCGCCAGGAATACGTCACCACGGCGCGGGTCAAGGGCGTGTCGGAGCGGGCGGTGATCTGGCGCCACGCCTTCCGCAACATCCGCGTGCCGCTGCTGACCGTGGTGGCGCTGTCCTATGCCGGGCTCCTGGAAGGGGCGGTGCTGACCGAGACGGTGTTCGCCTGGCCGGGCCTCGGCCAGTACATCACCAACTCCCTGCTCAACGCCGACATGAACGCGGTGCTCGGCGGCACCATCGTGGTCGGCGCCGTCTATATCGGGCTGAACATGCTGTCCGACCTCCTGTACCGCGTGCTGGACCCGAGGGCGCGATGATGGGGCGCCTGGATTTCGCGAAGCCGCACTTTTCTTGTCCCCCCTCCCCTTGCGGGAGGGGGGTAGGGGGAGGGGGAGGGGGCTGTCGACGCGATAGCCGGCCTTTCAAGGACCGAGAGAGTCTATCCGTGATGATGTGGGGCAGCAGCCTGCCAGCTGCTATGCGGCGCGAACCCCCTCCCCCTACCCCCCTCCCGCAAGGGGAGGGAGGACTCAAAATGGTGTGCCGGGGGGGCTGGCGATGACGCAATCCTTCGACACCTTGCCGAAGCCCGAGACCTGGCGCGGCTGGCTGCTGTCCGACACGCCGCATTCGCGCGGCCAGGCCCGGCTCGGCCGGCTGTACCTCTTGTGGCTCGGCCTCGCCCGCAACCCGCTGGCCATGGTCGGCCTCGTGATCGTGCTGGCGCTGCTGGTCGCCGCCGCGATCGCGCCGCTGCTCGCCCACCAGTCGCCGATCGAGCAGGACCTGGCCGACCGGCTGCAGCCCTTCAGCGCCGCGCATTGGCTCGGCACCGACGAGCTCGGCCGGGACATCTGGTCGCGCATCATCTACGGCACCCGGCTGACCCTCTTGATCGTGGTGCTGGTGGCGATCACCGCGGCCCCGGTCGGCCTGCTGATCGGCACCGTCTCCGGCTATCTCGGCGGCTGGGTCGATGCGGTCTTGATGCGCATCACCGATATCTTCCTGGCCTTCCCGAAGCTGATCCTGGCGCTGGCCTTCGTCGCCGCGCTCGGGCCCGGCATCGAGAACGCGATCATCGCCATCGCCATCACCTCCTGGCCGCCCTATGCCCGCATCGCCCGGGCCGAGACGCTGACCATCCGCAACGCCGATTTCATCAGCGCGGTGCGGCTGCAGGGCGCCTCCAGCGCCCGCATCGTCGCCCGGCACGTGGTGCCGCTGTGCCTGTCCTCGGTGATCGTCCGGGTCACGCTCGACATGGCCGGCATCATCCTGACCGCGGCCGGCCTCGGCTTCCTCGGCCTCGGCGCCCAGCCGCCGCTGCCGGAATGGGGGGCGATGATCTCCAAGGGCCGCAGCTTCATCCTCGACCAATGGTGGGTCGCGACCATGCCGGGCATCGCCATCTTCGTGGTCAGCCTGGGCTTCAACCTGCTCGGCGACGGGCTGCGCGACATCCTCGACCCGAAGCAGGGCGGCCAGTCGTGAGCCGCCCGCTGCTCGAGGTCGAGAACCTCTCGGTCACCTTCGACACGGCCAAGGGCCAGGTCCGCGCCGTGCGCGGCATGGGCTTCACCCTGGGGCGCGAGAAGCTGGGCATCGTCGGCGAAAGCGGTTCCGGCAAGTCGATGACCGGCCGCGCGATCCTGCGGCTGGTCGGCCCGCCCGGCCGGGCCCAGGCCGACCGGCTGGTGTTCGACGGCATCGACCTGCAGCGCCAGAGCGAGCGGCAGATGCGGGCCATCCGTGGCCGCCGCATCTCGATGGTGATGCAGGACCCGAAATTCTCGCTCAACCCCGTGGTCACGGTGGGCGAGCAGGTGGCCGAGGCCTACCGTATCCACAAGCGCGCCTCCGCCCGCGAGGCCAAGAGGCGGGTGCTGGAGATGTTCGAGGCGGTGCGCATCCGCGACCCGGAGCGGGTGTGGGGCCTGTATCCGCACGAGGTCTCGGGCGGCATGGGCCAGCGCATCATGATCGCGATGATGCTGATCCCCGACCCGGACCTGCTGATCGCCGACGAGCCGACCTCGGCGCTGGACGTCACCGTGCAGATGCAGGTGCTGGCGATCATCGACGATCTGGTGACCCAGCGCGGCATGGGGCTGATCTTCATCAGCCACGACCTCAACCTGGTGGCCAGCTTCTGCGACCGGATCCTGATCATGTATGCCGGGCGGGTGGTGGAGAGCTGCCGGGCGGCGGAGCTGCACCAGGCGAAGCACCCCTACACCCGCGGCCTGCTCGAATCGCTGCCGCAGATCGGCGACACCCGGCCGTTCCTGCCGGTGCTGCAGCGCGACCCGGCCTGGCTGGAGGCGTGACATGGATGCGATGATCACCATCACCGGGCTGGACGTCGTCTTCGGCGACACCCATGCGGTGCGCGACGCCTCGCTGAGCGTGGCGCGGGGCGAAAGCTACGGCCTGGTCGGCGAAAGCGGCTCGGGCAAATCGACCATCCTGCGCGCTCTGTCCGGCCTGAACTGGGACTGGACCGGCCGGATCGCGGTGGACGGGCGGGAGCAGGGGCGGCACCGCGACAAGGGCTTCTTCAAGCTGTGCCAGATGGTGTTCCAGGACCCCTACGGCTCGCTGCATCCGCGCCAGACCGTGGATGCGACGCTGATGGAGCCGCTGGCGATCCACGGCTTCGACAACCGCGACGCCCGGGTCGAGCGGGTGCTGAAGGAGGTCGGGCTCGGCCCCAGCTTCCGCTTCCGCTATCCGCATCAGCTGTCGGGCGGGCAGCGCCAGCGCGTCGCCATCGCCCGGGCGCTGGTGCTGGAGCCGCGGGTGCTGCTGCTGGACGAGCCGACCTCCGCACTCGACGTCTCGGTGCAGGCGGAGATCCTGAACCTGCTGAAGCGGCTGCGGACCGAGCGGGGGCTGACCTATCTGCTGGTCACCCACAACCTCGCCGTGGTGTCGGTGATGTGCGACCGGCTGGCGGTGATGAATCGCGGCCGCATCGTCGAGACCATGACCGCGGCGCAGCTGCATGACGGCAGCGTGACCCAGCCCTATACCCGCCAGCTGCTCGAGGCCAGCCGCGGCTACGACCGCGCCGCCGCCGACCGGATCGAGGATTTCGCGGCGTAGGAGCGCTGGAGGCGCGGAACGCCCAGGACCCTCGCCCGGCACCGCATCATCGGGACTGGCGGGTCAGGCCGTCGGTTCGCGCCGTTCAGGCATCGAGCAGCCCGAGGCTGAGGGCGGTCGCCACCGCTTCGCTGCGGCTGGTCGCTCGCAGCTTGCGCATCGCCGAGGCGACATATTCGTTGACGGTGTAGACCGACAGGGCCAGGCGCTGGGCCGCCTGCTTGCTGGAGGCGCCGCGGGCGACCCAGGCCAGGCAGTCACGCTCGCGCGGTGCCAGCAGCGGCGGCGCGTCGCCGCCACCTGTGCCCGTCGCGACGAGCCGGCCCTGGATCTTCAGCGCCCGGCCGATATGCGGGCCGATATGCTGCAGCAGCCGGACCTCCTCGTCGCTCCAATCGGGGCGGCGCGGCGACCGCCAGAGCGAGAGATGCGCCCCCAGGCCCAGCCGGTCGAAATCGACCCAGTACAGGCCGCTGTGGCCGTCCTGCGGCCGGATATAGTCGTTGTAGAACTCGGTGCGAAGAAAATCGTCCTGCGGCACCAGCATCCGGTCGACGAAGACCGGCTGGACCTGCAGCCGCTGCATCATCGGCAGGATCGGCCAGGTCTGGTGGTAATGGGCGTTGTAGAGCGGGATATAGGCCGGATCGCAGCCGACGCGGATGGCGACGTCGGTCGGCATCGGGGCGCCGGTCGGGTGCAGCGCCACCGCCTCGCCGCCGAGCAGCGCCAGCATCCGGCGCAGCACGGCCGCCCAGTCCTCGTCGCCGAGCGCGGCGTCGTAGGTCTGGCCGACCAGCTGGGCGATAGCGCGGTCATCCGGCATGGCGAAGCAGGGCAAGAACACAATAAACCGCCGGCGCAACGCCGACGGTCAGTCGAGACTATAGCAGATTTGTGATTCTTTAACGGCTCTTGCCGAAGCCGCGCGCTGCGCCTTTAGTACAGCGTCAGCAGCAGCGCCGCCGCCGACAGGGCCGCGCCGCCCGTCACCGCCGCGAAGCCCGGGCCGGCGCGCCATAGCAGCACCGCGATCAGACCGAAGGCCGCCATCAGAACCGGATTCATCTGCACCTCCCCACCCAATGGCGATCCCGCAACGCGCCCGGCGGCCGCACCACGATCAGAACAGAATTTGCGTCGAATTGTTTCCATCTCGGCGCAAAAAGCCAGAAAACGGCGGGCGCACCGCGCGATATTCCACCGCCAGGGTCGCGGATTGTGGCGTTTGCCTCAATCCCCGAGGATTAGGGGATCACCCGCCGAGCAGGTCGAGCACCAGCGCCTTGGCCGCGGCCTCGCCCCGGCTGGTCGCCGCCAGCTTGCGCATCGCGGCTTCGATGGTGTCGTTGACCACGGGGATCGACAGCTCGAGCTGGCGCGCGATCTCCTGGCTGGAGGCGCCACGGGCGATCCCGGCCAGGCAGTCGCGCTCGCGCCAGGTCAGCTCCGCGGCGCCCTGCACCAGGTCCGCCGCCACCCGATGGACCGCGCTGGCGCCGAGGCGGCGCTCGATCTCCAGCGCCTGCTCGAGATGCGGGGCGAGCTGGTGCAGGAGGCGCAGCTGCGCCGGCTCCCATTCCGGCTGCCGGCGGGAGCGCCAGACCGAGATCAGGGCCGGGGTGGCCCCGCCGCCCTGCCGGTTGCGGGCCAGCCAGGACAGGCTGGCATGCTGGTCCTGCGGCGTCAGGAAGTCGGTGTAGAACTCGGTCCGGACATAGTCCCGGTCGGCCAGCAGCATGCGGTCGACGAAGACCGACCCGCCGGGCAGCCGCGACAGCCAGGACCGGATCGGCAGCAGGCGGTGATAGTGGACGCCGTACAGCCCGACATAGGCGAGGTCGATGCCGCTGACCAGCGTCTGCACCGCCTGCCCGGGCGCCTGCGGCCGTTGCAGCACCGCGGCATGGCCGCCGAGCATCCGCGTCAGGCGGTCCAGCACCCTGGTCCAGTCCTCGTCGCCGGCGGCGGCGTCGTAGATCTGGCCGATCAGGTCGAGGAACTGGTGCTCGTCCGGCATGGCGGGCATCGCGATGGGCGGCTTCGGCCGGGGGCCGGGCGGCGTATTATAGCACGCCCGCCGGCCTCCGGCTCAAGTCGTCCCGGCGCGGCCGCTTATTCCCCGGCGGCGGGGCTCAGCTCGGATCTGAGCCGCGCCGCGCCGAAGGCGACGCCCCGCTTCTCCGGCCCGAAGGCGATCAAGAGGGCGATCACCACCGCCACCACGCCGGTCACCCAGGCCATGGCCAGGGCGTAGTCGTTGCCGTTGGTGACGGCGATATGGGTCTGCAGGGTCAGGTTGATCGCCGCCAGCAGATTGCCGGTCTGGTAGACGAAGCCGGGGAAGGTGCCGCGCGCCTCCTCCGGCGACAGCTCGTTCAGATGGGCCGGGACCACGCCCCAGGCACCCTGCACCGCGACCTGCATCAGGAAGGCGCCGGCGGCCAGCAGCACCGGGCCGGAGGAAAAGGCCCAGAGCGGCAGCGCCGGCAGGGCCAGCAGCGCCGCGACCACGATCACCCGGCGCCGGCCGAAGCGCTCCGACAGCATGCCGCAGGCCAGGCCGCCGAGGATGGCGCCGATGTTGTAGACGATGGCGATCAGGCTGACCTCGTGCGGGCCCATGCCGTGCTGGACCTTGAGGAAGGTCGGATAGATGTCCTGGGTGCCGTGGCTGAAGAAGTTGAAGGCGGTCATCAACAGGATGGCGTAGATCCCGAGCCGCCAGTGCCGCCGCACCGTGTCGCCGAGCGAGATGCTGTCGCGCGTCGTCTTGGTCTCGGTCCAGGACGGCGATTCCGGGACGCTGCGGCGGATGTACAGAACCAGCAGCGCCGGCAGCACGCCGATCATGAACATGCCGCGCCAGCCGATCGAATCGTAGAACAGGCCGTAGACGATCGAGGCCAGCAGGTAGCCGGTCGGGTAACCGGCCTGCAGCAGGCCGGAGACGAAGCCGCGCGAACGCACCGGCACGGTCTCCATGGTCAGCGAGGCGCCGACGCCCCATTCGCCGCCCATGGCGATGCCGTACAGCATGCGCAGGACCAGCAGCACGGTGAAGGTCGGGGCGAAGCCCGAGGCGAATTCCAGCAGCGAATAGGCCAGCACGTCGACCATCAGCGTCGGCCGGCGGCCGAAGCGGTCGGCGGCGCGGCCGAACAGGAAGGCGCCGATCGGCCGCATCGCCAGGGTCAGCGTCACCAGCCAGGAGGTAGCCTCGGCGCCGGTGCCGAACTCCCGGGAAATGTCGGTCAGGATGAAGACGAGGAGGAAGAAGTCGAAGGCGTCGAGGGTCCAGCCGAGGAAGCTGGCAACGACGACGCTCCGCTGCCGGGGAGTCCATCCCTGCATGTCGGGCCTCTGAGCCGTGGCTGCGGCGGGCCGCGCCCCTTCCATCCGCCCCCGTCGCCGGGCGTCACCTTCACCCCGCTCCAGCGCACGCGTCTCGCGCCGATCGGGCATGGCTCATGTGCTGGAGCGGGGAAGAGCCGGCCTCAGTCCGTGGGCATCTTGTCGATGCCGCCATGCGCGGCCGACCAGGAGACCGGGTCGTGCAGGAACTTTTCGACCTCGGCCAGCGTCTTCGGGTCGAAATGGTTGCCGGCCTTGCAGACCTCCAGCACGTCCCACCAGGTCGCCAGCCCGTGCAGCTCGACCCCGATCGATTCGAAGAACTTCGGCGTGTCCTTGAAGATGCCGTAGTTGAACACGACGAAGACGTGCTCCACCACCGCGCCGGCGTCGCGCAGCGCTTGGCAGAACTTGGCCTTGCTGCGGCCGTCGGTGTTCAAATCCTCGACCAGCAGCACCCGCTGGCCCTCGGTCAGCACGCCCTCGATCTGGGCGTTGCGGCCGAAGCCCTTCGGCTTCTTGCGGACATACTGCATCGGCAGGGCCAGGCGGTCGGCGATCCAGGCGGCGTAGGAGATGCCGGCGGTCTCGCCGCCCGCCACCGCGTCGATCTTCTCGAAGCCGATGTCGCTGAGGATCACCGAGGTGGCGAAGTCCATCAGCACGCCGCGGATGCGGGGATAGGAGATCAGCCGCCGCGTGTCGGTGTAGACCGGGCTGGCCCAGCCCGAGGTGAACTTGTAGGGCGTCTCGGCGTTGAAGCTGACCGCGCCGGCCTCGAGATAGGCCTGGGCGGTCAGGCGGGCGATGGTCTTGCGGTCGGGGAAGCTGGTCGAGAGGATCATGGCGGGCTCCGGCGGATTTGAGGCGTCTTAGGACCGGGGCTGCCATCTGGCAAGCGCGCTTGCGGTGGATCGACCGCGCGGCCATGATCCGGCCGCTGCTGCAGGACACCCGCCATGACCGCCCAACCTCCAATTGGCCGCCTCACGATCCGCCGCCCCGATGACTGGCACCTGCATCTGCGCGACGGCGCCATGCTGCGCGCGGTGCTGCCGCACACGACGGCGCATTTCGCCCGCGCCATCATCATGCCGAACCTGACGCCGCCGGTGGTCACCACCGCCGACGCCCGGGCCTATCGCGACCGCATCCTGGCGGCGCTGCCCGCGGGTGCGCGCTTCACCCCGCTGATGACCGCCTACCTGACCGAGGGCACCGACCCCGACGACCTCGCCCGCGGCCAGGCGGAGGGCGTGCTGACGGCGGTGAAGCTGTACCCGGCCGGGGCCACCACCAACTCGCATGGCGGGGTCCGCGACCTGGCCAAGGTCCGCCCGGCGCTGGAGCGGATGCAGGCGATCGGCCTGCCGCTGCTGGTGCATGGCGAGGTGGTCGACCCGGAGGTCGACATCTTCGACCGCGAGGCGGTGTTCATCGAGCGCCACCTGCAGCCGATCCGGACCGACTTTCCGGAGCTGCGCATCGTCTGCGAGCACGTCACCACCCAGGACGGGGTCGACTTCGTGCTCGACCAGGGCGACGGCCGGGTCGGGGCCACGATCACGCCGCAGCATCTGGTGCTGAACCGCAACGACCTGCTCGTCGGCGGAGTGCGGCCGCACTACTACTGCCTGCCGGTGGTGAAGCGCGAGCGCCACCGCCTGGCGCTGCGGGCGGCCGCGACCTCGGGCGATCCGCGCTTCTTCCTCGGCACCGATTCCGCGCCGCATCCGGTGCATGCCAAGGAGACGGCCTGCGGCTGCGCCGGCGTGTTCAACGCCCGGGTCGCGCTCGCTTGCTACGCCCAGGTGTTCGAGGAGGAGGGGGCGCTGGACCGGTTCGAGGCCTTCGCGTCGCTGAACGGCCCGGCCTTCTACGGCCTGCCGGTGAACGAGGAGACCGTCACCCTGGTCCGTGGCGCCGAGGACCTGCCGGAGCGGCTGCCGGTGCCGGGCGGCGACGACGTCCATGTCTTCCGCGGCAAGACGGTGCCGGGCTGGCGGGTGGAGGGCTGAGCCGGGCCGTTACCGCGGCCAGATATCCAGCCCGACATCCTCCCGCAGGCTGTCGGGAAGCGTTTCGAAACGGTGCGGCTTGCGGGGCGGCTTTTTTCGCCGGCCCCACCGCCAGGTCGGAATGATGCGCAGGCACGTCAGGCTGGTCCTGCGCGCGGCAGCCAGAATGAACATGATTGCTATCCATTGAGGGGCCGGGGGGGCGGAGAGCCCCCCCGCCCCGCGGGG
>NZ_JASATH010000186.1:0-16530 GCF_038440215.1 Inquilinus sp. OTU3971
GGGGCGCGGCCCGGTAGGTTGAGCCAGCAGTTCATTTCAGCGTAGTGTCAGTTGCCTCCCGCGTTCTGGGTCTGGAGCGTCTCCAGCACACGATCCAGCGAGAAGCTGCCGACCTTCTGGCTCGGCGGAAATTCCTTGAACGTGGACAGGAACTTGCCGACGTATTGCTGCGCCGGGACCATCACGAACGCGTGCTCAAGGTTCCAGCGGGTGTAGTCCATGCCCTCCTTGTCCGCGGTCTCGAAGGGGTCGGCTCGTAGATTGAAGAGCTTGGGCAATTCCATCGGCGTAGGTTTGGCCCGCCAGACATCGAGGCCATGCTCGGGTTTCTCGGCGAAGACGATCTTCCACTGGTCATAGCGCAGCGCGGCGAGGGTGCCGTCGTCCAGGAAGTAGAAAAACTCATGGCGCGGGCCGGCCTGCTTGCCCGCCAGCGCATCGGTGATGTTGTAGCCGTCGAGATGGACCTTGAAGGTCTTGTCGCCGACCTTCATACCGTTGAGCAGCTTCTCCTTGACGTCGGGGACGCCGGCGGCGGCAAGCAGCGTCGGCAGCATGTCTTCGTGGGAGAAAATGTCGTTGCTGACGGTCCCCGGCTTGACGACGCCGGGCCAGCGGATGGCGGTAGGCACGCGGTAGCCGCCTTCCCAGTTGGTGGCCTTCTGGCCGCGGAACGGTGACTGCCCGCCTTCCGGCCACACGTCTTTCATCGCGCCGTTGTCGGTGGAATACATGGCGGGCCGGCTTCGCCCGGCGCCTCCTGCCGATCACCTCCGCCTCCCATCGCCAGATCCGGCTTTCCTGACCGCTACTGGCCACATTTGGATCGGCGTAGACAACGAGAGCCCAGTTTCAGGTCCGTTCCGGCTCGTGCCCGCATCACTGGCCCATGGTGATCACGACGGCATCGCCCCCGAGGCTCAGCATCAGCCCGGTCCGCTTGGCGACCAGGTGCATGACGACGCCGCTCCCGTTCTTCATCCAGAGATCCCCGGCACTCGAGCTGCCGAGAGCGTAGCCATAGCGACCCTGGGCGTAGGTTCCCGGGAACCGCTCGAGGCTCGACAGGTCGTAGACCTCGCCGCGAGCCTCGATCCTGGAGATACCGATGCCGCCGACGCCGAGGCCGGCGACGGTGAAGGGGTAGGTCCGGCCGCGATAGGTCAGGGTGCCGCTGCCGGTGTTGCCGCTGCCGATGAAGGCGGCCTGGACCTGGCGCATCTCGACAGTGCCGTCCGGTGGCCGCGCAGCCTCAGTTGACGAAGCGCCGGAGGGCGATTGGGAGCAGGCGGCGAGTGCCAGCAATCCCCCGACCAGACATGCGCTGAACCAAATCGGCCGCCGACGGCCGACCGTGAGGGGACGATCGTGTTGAATTGCCAAGCGTGTCACAGCAATCAGTCCATGCAAAATCGGCAGAGAAGCAGGCTGGCGTGACCGGGAAAGACATCGATCTTGCTCTATCGCTAGCTCCAGTTCCGAGCCAGCATCCTGCATCCCCCGGTTACCCCCGCAAGACGGCCTTCACCGGGTGGATACGCTCAAGGTCCACTGCATGAGAAGCGCCATGACCACACACGGCTCTTTGGGGACCGTCCCCTTGATGCCTCTGGATCCGGCTCCGTCCCCCTTTGCAGACGCCTGATGGCCCCTTCAATGGATTTGGCGGAAGTTGATGCAGCGGAAATTCCCTTTTCTAATCAAGTAGATGGCGTATCCTGCGTGCTGGCTATCATGTTATTCATGTATGCCCCGCCACCCTGGCCGAAATGGCCAATTTTACGAACGGCTTACCGCCGAACGTTGCCGATATCCCTCCATATCCCTGTTCTGTATCGTCGTAATATCCCGGCCTGCCTCTGGCTCCATGGTGGAGAGACGGTGCGCGGCGGACTGTAGATAGCCTTTGCCGCGCCCGAGAGAAGCGTGGTGATGCGTTTTGTGCGGCGGCCCTGGCTGCCAGAGGGCGGGACGATGGCCCCACCCGGCATACGCACGCGAAATCACCCGGTCCACGATGCTCATTGCGCGGCCGAGACGATTACGACGCGCCCGAGGATGGAATTGCCTTCGGCATAGGCGTGAGCTTCAGCAGCGGCCGCGAGTGGAAACGTTCTGTCCACGATCACCTTGAGATCCCCGGTCGCCGCCAGCTCCAGCATCCTGGAGACCGTGAGGTAGACATCCGGCTTTTCCAATTGCGTTCCCATGAAGACGCCGAAAAGCGATTGGTTCGCCTGCAGCGCGGGCCACAGATCGAGACTGAGCTGCGAACCGCCGGCGTTGCCGACGAAGACCAGACGGCCCTCGGGGCGGAGCGCGGCCAGAGAATCCTGCAAGGTGGTTCCCACCGGGTCCACGACGAGATGCGCGCCGCGGCCTTCCGTCAGACGTATGACCGTATCGACAACGTCGGCCGCGCGATGATCGATCGCGTTATCGAGGCCAAACCCGACGAGGCGTTCGGCCCTCTCGACGCCGGAGACCGTTGCAAGCACGGTCGCGCCTGCCCGATGCGCGAGCTGGATGGCGGCGAGCCCGACGCCACCGGCGCCTGCCTGGATTAGGACGGTTTCGCCACGCGTCAAACCACCCCGTGCGAAGAGGCAGTGATGAGCGGTCCCGAACGCGATCGGCAGCGCTGCGGCGGCGGCCATGTCGAGCCCTTCCGGCACAGGCCAGGTCCGGCTGGCGGCAACGGCGCGCAACTCCGCGTGCGACCCGGCAAGATCGAAGCTCGTCACCTTCTGGCCCAGCCGGCGATCCTTCACCTTCTCTCCGACCGCGATGATTTCGCCGGCGGCGGCATAGCCGACGACGAAGGCCGGATGGGGCGGAGGCGTGGACGCGCGATTGATCAGGTCGCCGCCCTCGATCGCGGCAGCCTCGACGCGGATCAGCACGCCATCGCCTGGGCAAACCGGATCGGGGACATCCGCATAACGAAGGACATCCGGCGGGCCGGGGTGGTCATAGATGGCTGCTTTCATGGTTCTCTGACTGTGCGCCCTGCGGAAAGCCGCTATGAATGGCAATGGGTTCAACGGACGCATGCGGCGGCGAGCCACGTCGCCGGTCAGAACTTGCCGTTCCCTTCGGTGATACGGTAGTGCCATAGTCAGGCAAGCTGTGTCGCGAAACAAGGAACGCCGAATTGGACATCGAGGATCTCCGGACATTCGTCGCCGTGGCCGATGCTGGAGGCGTGTCGGCCGCCGCGCGCCGGCTCGGGGTCTCCAAATCGATCGTCAGTCGGCGGCTTTTGCGGATCGAGGCGGAGCTTGGCGTCCAGCTTCTTGCACGAACGACCCGCGGCGCCGCGCTCACTGAGGCGGGGATCACGTTCAGAGACCATGCGGCCCGAGCCAGCGCCGAGATCGATACGGCCAGGGAAACGATCCTCCCCACCGGTGAGCTGCGCGGCGGCTTGAGGGTTGCCATGCCGCTTACTTTCGGCCCGACCCACTTCGCCCCCGTGCTCGCGGAAATGGCGCGTCTGCACCCGAAGCTTCACATCCATACTTCCTACAGCGATCGCTTCGTCGATCTCATCGCAGAGGGTTTCGATTGCGCGATCCGGGGCGCCTACCTTCAGGACTCCAACCTGATCGCGAAGCGCGTCGGGCCGATCCATGGAAAGCTTGTCGCAAGCCCGGATTATGTCGAAGCGCACGGGTCACCCGAAACCCCGGCCGAACTCGCCAGCCATCAGGCCCTCATGCAGGGAACGGAAGCCTGGCAGTTCATGGATGGCAGCAAGATCGTCACGGTTCAGCCGCAGGGCAGATTCAAGGCCGACAGCGCCACAGCGCTTGCCGCCGCCGCGGCGGCAGGTCTCGGCATCGCCTGGCTCCCCGATTGCATCACATATGAATATGTGGCCTCCGGCGCGCTGGTCCCGATCATGACACGCTATCCAGTACCTCCGGGGGCCGCATATGTCGTCCGCCCGCCGGGTCAGCATCCCACGCGGAAAGTGCGGGTCCTGACGGAGATGCTGATCGAGTACTTCGCACGAAATCCGGACGTTTGGGGTCTCGACCGCTAAAACACGAACGGAGCGAGGCCTTATCGAAAACTGCGTCGGCGGTCGCTCCACTGCGGGGCCGCTGAGCTCGACCACATTGCCCGCACGTTCCACTTACTGCGACACAGCTTGACGTAGCACAGGGCTAGTTGGGCAGACGGTCGCTCGCCAGTCTGGGTATTCGCATCGGCAAGGGCGAGGCCTTCCCGAAAGCCAAAGAGAGGATCGGGCGCATGAGTTGGAATCCGGCTATCGAACCAGGCTGTCCCGATGAGGTCGGCCTCGACGCGATCGAAACTCTCATCGTTCCACGCTCTCGCGATCTCGGCGGCTTTGAGGTCCGGCGCGCTCTGCCGGCGCCGAAGCGGCAGATGGTCGGACCGTTCATCTTCTTCGATCAGGCTGGGCCGGCCGAGTTCCTGACCGGACAGGGCGTCGACGTTCGGCCGCACCCGCATATCGGTCTCGGCACCGTTACGTATCTCTTTCGCGGCGACTTCCATCACCGGGACAGCACCGGGGCCGACCAGACGATCCGTCCGGGCGAGCTGAACTGGATGGTCGCCGGGCGCGGCGTCACCCATTCGGAGCGTACATCAGCGGCCGCCCGGACCGGCCCGAACAGTCTGTTCGGGATACAGACCTGGCTGGCGCTGCCCGAGAGCCATGAGGACATGGCGCCCATGTTCGAGCACCACGGCAAAGAGGCGCTGCCGGTGATCGAGGATAGCGGCGTCTCGGTCCGGCTCATCCTCGGGAACGCCTATGGCGAGAAGGCCCCCGCGACAATGTACTCGGAGACATTCTACGTCGACGTGAAGCTCGATGCGCGAGGCCGGTTGCCGATGCCGCACGATCACGAGGACCGGGGCATCTACATCGTCGAAGGCTCGATCTCGATCGCCGGCCAGGATTTCGAGGCAGGTCGGATGATGGTCTTCCGTCCCGGGGACAGGATCACGGTCGCGGCCGGTGATAGAGGCGCGCGCCTGATGCTTCTCGGCGGCGCGACCCTGTCGGGTCCCCGCTACATCTGGTGGAATTTCGTCGCGTCGTCGCAGGAGCGCATCGAAGAGGCCAAAGCCGAATGGCGCGCGCAGAACTGGGGCAAGGGGCGCTTCGATCTCCCGGCCGATGACCGGGATGAGCACATTCCTCTTCCAGACTGACCGGCACAGGTGACGCAACCACGCCAGCTAGAAGGAGCAATTCCTATGGAGGTTCGCAAGTTCTCCATCACCGACGCAGCGCTGGAGCGTTCCCCGGGACAGGACGGGGAGGTGTTTGTGGGCAATCTGGTCGACCAGCGCCACGCCTCCCCGATCACCATCGGCTACGGGCGCTATGGGCCGAACCAGACGCTCGAGGAGACAATGGTCGTCGATGACGTGATGATCGTTCTCGAGGGGCGACTGACGGTGTCCGCCAACTTAGACAGCGTCACCGCGGGGCCGGGCGAGATCGTCCATATGCCCAAAGGCGAGAAGGTGACGATTCACTCGCACGAGCAAGGCGCGGTCACCGCCTATGTCACCTATCCCCACTGGCAGGAGGCACGGGGGTAGGTCCTCCAGGCAACGGCGCAGGCTCGACATCCACGCGGATCATGCTCAACCGAGTAGGCGTTGAGGTCTTGCCTGTGCAAATCTGGCGCGAAGCCTCTCCAGCGTTCGGATGCCGCCCGATCGCGACAAGCACGGCCGCGGAGACACGGATCTTGCGGGAGGTATGCTGGCCCGGTGGACGAATAACGCAGATTCCCGCCGGAGGAGGCCGATAGCGCGTCATGATCGGAACCAGTGCGCCATCTGGCTGGGTTTCGGTCTCGTGCTGTGGTGGATCAGCAACGACCCACTCCATCGGGCGGCGGCCGCTCGACTGCTTTTCGCCATCCTATTTGTGAGCGGGCTCGCACGACTTTACGCCTTGGTGCGGTGGGGTTTCCCTGGCCCCTTGTTGGCCGGCGCAATAGCGATCGAGCTCGTCTTGAGCCCCATTCCAATCTTGTGGCTGAACCGCCTCCAGCAACACAGCCGCTCTTGAACGTGCAAACGCGGGCTCTGGAGCCCTTGAGAAATAGCGAGATCCGCCATGACTGACACAGGTTTCCGCACGCTTCGTATTTCTCGGGCCGGCGGCGTTGCGACGATCACGATCGACAATCCGCCGGTCAATGTCCTCGACGTTCCGTTGATGAGCGAGATCCGCAGCATTCTCCTGTCCCTGCGCGACGACCCGAACACCCGCGTCATCGTGTTCCAGAGCGCAGATCCGGAGTTCTTCATCGCCCATGTCGACATGACATTGATCGATGAGCCGCACGCCTTCGACGACCTCGCGCGCGACGCGCCCGACGGCCTCAATCCGTTCCAAGCGTTCGGGGAGCTTCTGCGCCAGCAGCCGCAGGTGACGATCGTCAAGCTCGCGGGCCTCGCCCGCGGCGGCGGCGCGGAATTCGTCGCGGCGGCCGACATGGCGTTTGCCGCCGAGGGACATGCCGGGCTTGCTCAGTGCGAGGCGTTGATGGGCATCACGCCCGGAGGAGGCGCCACCCAATATCTGTCCAGTCGGATGACGCGCGGTCGCGCACTTGAAGTGATCCTCGGCGGCGAGTTGATCGACGCTACGACGGCAGAACGCTATGGCTGGATCAATCGCGCGCTGCCGGCGGCGGAACTCGACGGCTTCGTTGATCGGCTGGCACGCAACATCGCCGCCTTGCCCGAAGGCGTTATTGCAGCAGCCAAGAAGGCCGTACCCCCCGCGGACCTTCGAGACGGGTATCGTCGCGAGCACGACGTATGGGCGGGCCTCTTTCAGCGTCCCGCGGCCGAAAAGCTGATCCGGGGCGGGCTCAAGGCCGGAGCACAGACCAGGGATGGCGAGCGAAATCTGGAAGGCTTGCTCCGCGCGTTGGAGATCTAACGTGCTCCCTGAACCGAAAGGTTCCAAGGGCTCTGCGATTCTCAAGGCTCGCCGCCTTGCGTCCGTCGATCACGACCGCTCAAGTCCCCCTCGGGCAGGATCGTTTCCTTTGCGGCGTCGATCTCACTGCAGGCTCTGGCTGCGTAGTCTCGGAACAAGGCCCCGGCTTCGGTGAGGGCGCCGCTGCAGGGCGTTCGCGCGAGAAGCTGAACGCCAAATTCCATTTCAAGGCGAAGGAGCCGTTGACTGACAATGGACTTGGCGAGGCCGAGCCGACGTGCGGCAGGGGAAACACCGCCGGCATTGGCGACTTCCACGCATGTCCCCAGGTCCTCGATCTCCAATTGGGCGTCCCTCATTTTGCGACACAGCGTGGCGCATCTCGGCACTACCGCAACGAATTTGGAAACGGCATTACAAGGCGCCGCTGCTCGGGCGAGATCGCCCGGCAAACATTCCACGATGCCAGAAGAGGATAATCATGACGTTCCGCAACGGCCTGAAGTCACTCCTTCGTCCTGAGGATTCGGTTCTCGTGCTGATCGACCATCAGCCGTACCAGCTTGCCAACCTCAACAGCCACGATCCTCAGACTGTGGTCAACAATGTGACCGCCCTGGCGAAGCTGGCAAAAGCTTTCAATGTTCCGACGATCCTTACCAGCGTGATTGCGGGTCGTGGCGGCCTCCTCTTCAAGCAGATCACTGACGTTTTCCCAGATCAGGAAGTGATCGACCGGACCTGGGTCAACACCTGGCAAGACGAGAAGGTAGTGGACCTAGTCAAAGCGACCGGCCGCAAGCAACTGATCATCGCAGGCCTATGGACCGAAGTTTGCGTCGCGATGCCTGTCATCCAAGCCCTCGGTGAAGGCTGGGACGTGACAGTGATCACCGACGCTTCGGGCGGGGTTTCGACCGAGTCTCACCAGGTTGCCATCCAGCGGATGATCGCGGCTGGCGCGAACATGATGACCTGGGTGGCCTTGGCTGGCGAATGGCAGCGGGACTGGGCGCGTACGGAGCACGTCGAAGAGCTGACCGAAGTGCTTATCTCGCACCTCGGCGGCAGCGGCATCGCTTATCTGTGGGAGCAGCAGTTGCTCAACACGTCGGTGCCGAAAGCGGCCGGCTGATCGAAGCGGGATGACGAGAATCCAGCGCGATGCATTCCGCTAAAGCTGAGTGCCCGTCGGGGCTCGTCATCCCCTCTCCATGCCTCACGGGAAGCGGGCGCATCGAGCATCGATCGCGTCGATCAATCGGAAACGGCCGACGACTTGCGATGACGCCTCACCTAGGCCTTGTGCTGGCGGCGGCGGTCGGTGCCATCCAGGTCGAAGCACAAGCGCAGGTCGGGACCGATATCGGGCGCGCGCCGACGCTTACGATCGAGCGCTATCCGGAGAATTGGACACATCTCGCAGACCCTGCAAAGCGGACGGGGCGATGGACCGAACAGGTCAAGTACATCCCCTTGAGCACGGACGGGTCGACCTATTTCACCACGGGCCTCGAGTTCCGGTCGCGCTACGAGGGCTATGCCAATGTCAATTGGGGAGCAGCGCCGGACGATGGCTATGTCTGGCATCGCTTCATGCCCTATGTCGATTTTCATGCGGGCAAGCTGCGCCTGTTTGCACAACCCATGCTCTCCGGGATTTCGGGCGTTCGCCGCGCCGAGCGGCCGGTCGATACAACGGGCGCCGACATGCTTCAGGCGTTCGTCGAGGTCGAGGCGGATATCGCAGCCCACACTTCGCTGCGGATGTCGGCGGGGCGCAAGCTCATATCGCTGGGCGCTGGGCGCTTCGTCGATACGCGCTATGGCCCCAACATCCCTCAGGCCTTCGATGGCTTCGACATGTCTTTGACGGGCAAGGCCTGGCAGGTAACGGCACTCAATTTTTCGTCCGGTCGACAACAGGCTGGACGATTTCGACGATCGGACATCGACCCAGAAGGCACTCTGGGGCGTCTATGCGACGCGATGGCTGGGCGAAGATCGGACCAACGGCTTCGACATCTTCTATCTCGGTCTGCGAGATCGCAACGCGGTTTACGACCAGGGCGCCGGGAAAGAGCTGGTCCACACCTTCGGCACCCGCATATTCGGAGACACCGGCTCATCATACTGGAACCTCGAGGCCGCCATTCAGCACGGAACCTTCGCGAGCCACCGCAGGGCGGCCTGGGGGATCGGTGGCGAGATCGGCCATCGCTTTCCGCAAGCGCCGCTGCAGCCCGACCTCAGGCTCGCCGCTGATGTGATTTCGGGCGACGACGATCCGGACGATCCGGAACTGGGAACGCTCAATCCCCTCTTTCCAAGGGGCAAGTACTTTGTGTCTCAGTCGCCGATCGGGCCGCGCAACCTGATCCATGTTCGGCCTTCCATCACGATCCATCCGCACAAGGACGTCGAGCTGTCGCTGTCGGGTTCGGCCTATTGGCGACAGAGCACCGACGACGGCATCTATGCGATCTCGGGCGCCCTCGTGCGCAGCGGCAAAGACAGCGATGCGCGCTTCATCGGAACACAGGCCGAAATCGCCGTCGCCTGGCAGGCCACGCCGGAGCTCAACCTGGCAGCCTCGGTTGGCGTCTTCGATCCGGGAACGTTCATTCGGGAGACCGGCCCGGCTCAGATCATCAAGCTAATCGGCGTCATGGCGAACTATCGGTTCTGACCATGCCGTCCTTCGCTGCTCTCGAACCCATGTCCCCACGCCGCGCCGCTGAATGAGCTTAAGGATCACCTATGGAAATCGGTATCGACAGTTTTGCAGCGATCCTCCCCGATCCGGCGACGGGCAAACCTCCCTCGCCGACCGATCGCATGGCCGATCTCCTCGAGGAGGTCGAGGTCGCCGACCGGGTTGGGCTCGATGTCTTCGGCATCGGCGAGCACCATCGCGCCGAGTTTCTCGATTCCGCGCCGGCGATCATCCTCGCCGCCGCCGCGGCTCGCACCAGCCAGATCCGACTGACGAGCGCCGTGACGGTGCTGAGCGCCGCCGACCCGGTCCGGATCTTCCAGGAGTTCGCGACGCTGGACCTGATCGCCGGGGGCCGCGCTGAGATCGTCGTCGGCCGAGGCTCGTTCGGCGAAGCCTATCCGCTGTTCGGCGTGGACCCGCGGGACTATGACGAGCTCTTCGCCGAGAAGATCGATCTGCTCCTGAGGCTCAACGAGATGCCCCACCCGATCTGGAAGGGTCGCTTCCGCGCGGCGCTGGAGGGGCAGGGTGTCTATCCGCGTCCGCATCAGCCGCGTCTGCCGCTCTGGATCGGCGTCGGCGGCACGCCGCAATCCTTCGCTCGCGCCGGCACGCTCGGCCTGCCGCTGATAGTGGCGATCATCGGCGGGACCTTCGAGCGCTTCCTCCCGTTCGTCGATCTCTATCGCGAGGCCGGCTTGAGCGCCGGGCATAGTCCTGAGACGCTCAAGGTGGGCGTCCACGCGATGGGCTTTGTCGGCGAGACGAACACGGCGGCCAGGGAGGCGTTCTTTCCCGGCTGGGCGCATCTGACAGGAAGGATCGGCCGCGAGCGCGGCTGGCCGCCGCCCTCGCGCCAGCAGTTCGATGCCATGGCGAGCCCGGAAGGCGCGTTCCTGATCGGCGATCCAAAGACGGTCGCGGCCAAGATGCTCCATGCCAGCGAAGTGCTCGGCGGCGTCTCGCGCATCACCTTCCAGATGAGCACCGCCTCGCTCGAAACAGCTGCGATGAAGCGTTCGATCGAACTTCTGGGCACTGAAGTCGCTCCGGTCGTCCGGGCGGCCACTCTCGACACGAGAAAGGCGACCTGATGGCCGGGGCGAGCCTAGGGCAGACCATCGCTCCTGCGGTGGTCCTGATGGGAGCGGCTGTCGTTGCCGTGCCGCTGTTCCGGCGGCTCGGCCTCGGATCGGTCCTCGGCTACTTCGCCGCTGGCGTTCTGGTGGGGCCATCGGTGCTCGGCCTGTTCACCGATGCCCAGGCCATCCTGCATTTCTCCGAGCTCGGGGTGGTGATGTTCCTGTTCGTGATCGGACTGGAACTGCGCCCGCCCAAGCTCTGGGCCATGCGTAGCCAGATCTTCGGGCTTGGGCTTGCCCAGGTCGCCGGCGCGATCACGGCCCTCGCGCTGACGGGCGCGGTGGCGTTCGGTTTGTCGGGTCCGGTGGCCTTCATCGCCGGGGCGGGCTTCGTCCTGTCGTCGACCGCCGTCATCATGTCGGTGCTGCAGGATCGTGGCGAGCTGTCGAGCGCGGAGGGGCAGAAGTCGGTCGCGATCCTGCTCTTCGAGGATCTGATGATCGTGCCGCTTCTGGCGGTGGTCGCCTTTCTGTCGCCTCTCTCGGACGGCCGAGCGGGATGGACCGGCATTCCGATGGCGGTGGCCGCGTTGTCCGTGCTCCTGGCGGTGTCGCGCTGGGGTCTGAACCCGTTCTTCGCCCTGTTGGCGCGGGCGCGGACGCGCGAGGTCTTGACGGCGGGCGCGCTGCTGGTGGTCCTCGGTGCGGCACTGCTGATGGAAGTCGCCGGGCTGTCCATGGCGATGGGCGCGTTCCTTGCCGGGGTGATGCTGTCGAGTTCGAGCTACCGGCACCAGATCGAAAGCGACATCGAGCCGTTTCGCGGCCTGCTCATGGGACTGTTCTTCCTGGCCGTCGGCATGTCGCTCGATCTCGCCGTCGTCGCGGCCGAATGGCGGCTTCTTCTGTCCATGCTGGCCGCCTTCACGGTCGCGAAGGGCGCCGTCGTCTATGCGGTCGCCCGGCTGTTCGGCGGCTCCAGCCACCAAGCACTGCACCGGACCTCCATGTTCCTGCAGGGCGGCGAGTTCGCCTTCGTGCTCTACGCTGCAGCGACGTCCGGCGGCGTGATCGATGGGCGGGAGAACGCGCTGTTCTCCACCGTCGTGATCCTGTCCATGGCCCTGACTCCTCTGCTCATGATCGCGACGGACAAGATGCTTCGTGCGGAAGCATCGATGGACGGCGTCGATGTCGCCCGCGACCTGAAGGGGCGGATACTCATCATCGGCTTCGGCCGCTTCGGCCAGATCGCGTCGCAGGCGCTGCTGTCCCGGGGCGTCGACCTCGCTGTCATCGACAAGGACCCCGACAGGATCCGCGACGCTGGACGATACGGGTTCAAGGTCTTCTTCGGGGACGGTGCCCGCCTCGACGTCCTGCACCACTCCGGCGCGCGACAAGCCGATGCGATCATGATCTGCATCGATGACCCGAAGTCCGCGATGCAGATCGTGGAACTGGCTCAGCACGAGTTTCCGCAGGCTAAGCTCCTGGTGCGAAGCTATGACCGCGGACATGCGGCCGAACTGATCCGCGCAGGTGTCGACTATCAGATCCGCGAGACGGTCGAGTCCGCCTATCGAATGGGCGCGGAGGGCCTGCGAGCTTTGGGCTTTGCCGAGGTTGATATCGAAGAAGCAGCCGAGGACATCCGCCGGCGGGATCATGAGCGGCTGGCCGAGCAGGTGCAAGGTGACGCTATGTCGGGGATTGACCGACTACACATTCGGCCCGTTCCGGAGCCACTCAGTAGAACCTCGGGCCAAAGTGTGCCTCGGCGATAGCTGCCCCACGTCGAAAAGCCGATTGCAACCTGCGCCGACACTATGAAGCAAGGAAGTAGCCATGAAAGCGGCTGTCTACGATCGTAACGGTGGCCCCGAGGTCCTCCGTTACGAGGACGTTCCTGATCCGGTATGCCCATCCGACGGCGTCGTCGTCCGCCATGAAGCCATTGCCATCGAAGGCGGGGACTTGATCAACCGTGCATCCTCACCTCCACCGCATCAGGGCTACATCGTCGGCTATGCGGCTGCTGGCGAGGTCGTCGCTGTGGGATCGGATGTCAGCGATCGTCACGTCGGGCAAAAGGTCACGAGCTTCGATCTTGCCGGATCCCACGCGGGGCTCCGCACCGTGGCTGCCAGCCGGACCTGGCTGGTGCCGGAAGGTCTCGACATGCCCGCCGCCGCAGCGTTGCCGATTGCATTCGGGACGGCCCATCATTGCCTCTTCGCCCGAGGTGGGCTGAAGAGCGGCGAAGCCGTACTGATCCAGGCTGGAGCCGGCGGCGTTGGTATCGCCGCCATACAACTCGCCATCGCGCGGGAGCTACGGTCCTGGCGACGGTCTCCGGCGCTGCAAGAGCCGAACCTTTGCTCTCGCAAGGTCTCGATCACGCGATCGATCATCGCTCGGTAGACGTCATCGAAACCGTTTTGCGCCTGACGGAAGGCCGCGGCGTCGATCTCGTGGTAGACCCGGTCGGCGCGACCCTGCAGACCTCCTTGGCTGCGCTACGGCCAGAAGGGCGACTCGTGTTCGTCGGCAACGCCGGTGGCTCAAACCTGCAGCTCGATCTGTGGCCTGCGCTCCAAGGAAACCAGTCGCTCTTCGGCGTCTACATGGGGACGCAGTTCGAGAAGCCGGACGTCTATCAAACGGTCTCCCAAATGCTGCGGCAGACGGCGAAAGGCGAGCTCAACGTGGTCGTGGACCGCTTATTCCCTCTCGCTGCTGCTGCAGAAGCACATGCCTATGCAGAGGGAAACGCGCGCCTTGGACGTGTCGTTCTCGTTCCATGACTCGGCGTGACCGGCTTACGCGTTCGCGCCTCCATCTACGGCAACCACCGTGCCGGTCACCATGTTTGCAGCAGGGCTTGCAAGAAATGCGACAACATCAGCGATTTCACGCGGCTCTGCAAAACGCCCGATTGACGAGAGGCTCCGCTGGAAATCAGCACTTTCGCCGTCTGCCGGGTTTGCCTCGGTGTCGGTTGACCCGGGCGACACGAGGTTCACGGTGATGCCTTGCGGGCCAAGTTCGCGTGACAAGCCGCGCGTGAAAGAGAGGAGCGCCGACTTCGACATCGCGTAGGCCGTCACGCCTGGGAACGGGACGCGATCTCCGAGCCCCGATCCAATCGAAATGATGCGGCCGCCCTCGGGCAAGTGCGGTATCGCGGCTTGTGCAAAGGCGAGCGGCGCGCGCACGTTGACGTCCATCAATTCCTGGAATTTTGCAAGATCGATGTCCGCAATTGCTCCGGCCAGTCCGATGGCTGCACTATTGACCAGAATATCGAGGCCACCGAGCGTTTCGACGGTCTCGTTGACGGCCCGCTTGATGGCGTCCGGATCGGCACTGTCGGCCTGGACGGCCAATCCACGGCGGCCGAGCTTTTTGATCGAGGATACGACGCTGTCCGCGCGCTCGACCGAATTCTGATAGGTAATCACGACGTCCGCCCCGTTTTCGGCCAACGCCAGCGCGATTGCGGCGCCGATACCCCTGGATCCTCCGGTTACGAGGGCGCGCTTGCCCTTGAGATCAATCATGTTTTTCCCTCTTTGCTCCATGTTCATGGAAGGCCGCATTCGGGCCCATGAACAGCTGCTTTCAAAATGGTAGCGAGGAAGGCGGTATGTCTTCCTTCTGGCCCTGAAGATAAGCCGAGGCGCGAAAAGCAACATCGCCGATCGCACCAGAGTCTTGCACGATCCTGCCAAATAACTATTTCTGGGCGATGCTAGATTCTCCGAATCCAACCACTCGCCTTTTGGACGAAGTTGCCCCCTTCATAGTGGGACAGCCCGAGACCGTGGGCCTTCCGACGCCCGTTCCCCGCCTGAGGGTGTGGACGAGCACATGCGCCACACTTCCTACGCCGGCGTTGTTCGAACCCATGTTTTACGCCGTGTTACGGGGCACCAAGGTGTTGATCATGGGCGCCAATCGCTTCGAGCTGTTGGCTGGCGCCTGCGCGGCATCGTCCTTTGGTCTGCCCTATACCCACCAGTTGATCGGCGCTACGCCGAACCTTCCTTACGTCGGGATCAGCCTTCATCTCGATATCGGCATGCTATCGCGCGTCATGCTTGATATGCCCAAAAGCGACCATCGCTGGACATGCGCGGTGGCGGCAGGCGATCTGAGCGGCCCGGTCGGGGAAGCGTTTGCTCGTCTCGTCGGGCTCGTGAGCACTCCTGACGACGTTGGCATGCTCGCACCCCATTACGAGACCGAGCTTTACTATCGTCTTCTGCAGAGCCCGATGGGCGATACGCTCCGTCAGATCGGTCAACGGAACGAACGGCTCCAACAGCTCAAGGCGGCGGCCGATTGGCTCGCCTCCCACTACAGCGAACCCGTTGCAATTCCCGATCTCGCGGCCTCGGCAGGTATGAGCGTAACCTCGTTCCACAGGCACTTCAAGGCGGTCACAGGACACAGCCCGCTGGCATTTCAACGTCATATGCGCCTTTTGCAAGCTCGAAAGCTGCTGGCCGCCGGTGGCGCCAACGTGTCGCAAGTGGCCTATGAGGTGGGTTACCTTAGTCCCCCGCAATTCAGCCGAGAGTACAAAAGCATGTTTGGCAGCTCGCCCAAGGTAGATCTGCAGCGCAGACCTTAGATGTCCAGTGTCATCCCGGCGCCAGTCTTATTCAAAGCTTCAACTTACAGCCAAGGGACTGCACGGTATTGTGCTCGACCAACCTGATGCAGAACCTGTTTAACACGTTCGTTTGCGGCAGCTTCTACGAAGCGAGCAAATCGCCCTATTCGGCCGCTTTGGAGTTGCTTGCCGCCGTCGCTGATCTTCAAGATACATCGGGCTGTGGCGTAGGGTCGCCGGTTCTCAGTGCCGCCTGGTGCAAGTGCGCTGATCGGCGGCAATAGCGAGCTATAGAGAGAGCAATTGGCGGTGTTGGCGGGAGGAGAGCGATGAAACGGAGAACTACGTCTACGCCATAGCTCTCCATGACACTCTTTTTTCGCGGACAATCATGGCGGGCGGGCGACCGGTGCCATCAGCGAAACAGTCACGATCCTTCCTCCGCCACTCGAGCATGTACCGGTGCGGTGCCGTGCCGATCGGATCATTCCTGCAACTCATCGTAGCGACGTTGATGCTGCTGAATTTCCGCCATGTTCTCGACGGTCCAGTCGTAGAGTTCGGAGAAGGGCTTTTGCAGCGATTCCCCAAGCGGTGTGCGAGCGTGCTCAACGCCCAGCACGCGCCCGGTGATGACCGTCCGGGTGATCATCCCGTTCCGCTCCAGCTTGCGCAGCGTCTGAGTCAGCACCCGTTGGGTGATGCCGTCGAGGCGGCGTTTGATCGCGTTGAAACGGCGCGGCTCTCGCAGCACCGCCAGCACCACAGGTGAACTTCTCGCGGACATGCTGGATCACCTTCCACTGCCGCGGCACCACCTCCAGCGTCTCGGTGATATCCTCGCCCAGCTTGCGCAGCCGGGCGCTGCCGCAGCAGGAGCAAGCGGTCGGGCCGGCGGGCGACCGGAGCCGGTCGATGAAGGTCCAGCTCGCATTTTAAGGCTCATCTCGGCCATTGCTACGCCATACGCCGACGTCGTCGTGGACGTTGCGCTACGCTGCAAGTCGCGGAACCGTGCTCTCGGCCAACCGCAAGAATCGTTGGTTGTGTGTCCCGTGCGCCGTGAAAGGCGGCGCTTTCCAGTGGTGAGAGTCCCACCCGGCGAACGCTCCAGCCGGAAGCAACCGGAGCAGGCATGGAGGAGACGAAATGTCTG